>NZ_JBEKFG010000001.1:0-108236 GCF_050013435.1 Binatus sp. (SeqCode)
CGTCGATCGAACCGAGGTCATCCTGTATCAGCTCGCGCGCCTGCGCGACGCCGGCCGCATCCCGAGCGCGCCAATCTTCGTGGACAGCCCGATGGCGCTGGCGGCGCTGAGGGTTTACGAAGAATCCATCGCTCGCGGCAGCTCTGAAATCCGCGCCGACATCGCGCATGCGAAAAATTTCTTCAATGACCAGGATCTCACCGAGATCAAAACCGTGGCGGCGTCGATCGAGCTGAACTCGATGCCGGGGCCGATGATCATCATCTCCGCGTCGGGGATGGCGTCCGGTGGCCGCGTCCTCCATCATCTCAAAAGACGGCTTCCCGACCGCCGCAACATTGTCATCCTCGTCGGCTATCAGGCCGCGGGAACTCGCGGCAGGTCGCTGCTCGACGGCGCTACGATGCTGAAGATGCTGGGAGACTACGTCCCGGTCGCCGCGGAAATTGTCGACGTCCCCGGCTTCTCTTCGCACGCCGATCAGCGCGAAATTATCAACTGGCTCAAGCTCGCTTCGGTTCGGCCGCAGATCGTTTATATCGTTCACGGTGAGCCGCCCGCATCCGAAGCTCTGCGCGCGCGCATCACCAATGAGCTGGGATGGAACGCCGTGGTACCGCGCAATCTCGAGCAAGTGCGTATAGGCTGACCAGGCTGTGACGCACTTCCGGCTCAGACACTTACCGCTCGACACGCTACGCGAGCACGTGATCGTCATTCACGAGCGCGCAGTCCGGCATGGAAACCTGGGCTTGCACCCGCTCGACCGGGCACGCGTCTTCGGCGTCGATCGCCAAACCGGGCTACCGCGCGAGATTACCGGCGTCCTCAACGTCTGCAGCGACGACCTGCTCGAAGCCGACGAGATCGGACTATCGGACGAAGCATTTCACGATCTCGGCTTGCCCGATGGCGCCGAAGTCCGCGCAAGCCTCGCGGTCGCGCCGCTGAGCGTGGATTTGGTCAGGGCCAAGCTCAGGGGAAGACACCTTGGACGCCAGGATTTCGACGCGATCCTGACCGACGTCGCGGCACGGCGCTATTCGCGCGTCGAGCTTTCGATGTTCGTGCTCGGGTGCGCTTTTCAGAAGTTTGATTTGTCGGAGCTGACTGACTTCACGCTCGCGATGATCGCCACCGGCGAGCAGCTCACGTTCGGCGGCTCGGTCGTCGCCGACAAGCACTGCATCGGCGGTGTTCCGGGCAACCGAACCACCATGGTCCTGGTCCCGATTCTTGCGGAACTCGGACTCAAAATCCCCAAGACTTCCTCGCGCGCTATCACCAGCCCGGCCGGCACGGGAGACACGATGGCGGTGCTGGCCGATGTCGCGCTCTCGCCGGATCGGCTGTATCGGGTCGTCGAGGAAGTCGGCGGATGCATCGCGTGGGGCGGCGCGCTCGAGCTGGCGCCCGCTGACGACATTCTGATCACCGTCGAGCGCCCGATGGAGATCGATACCGAGGCGCAGATGGTCGCCTCGATTCTCGCCAAGAAGAAGACCGCCGGCGCCACCCACGTTCTGATCGACATACCCATCGGGTCTTCGGCCAAGGTGAAGACTCCCGAATTCGCCGAGCATCTCAGCGGGTTGTTCATGGCCGTGGGCGAGCGGATCGGCCTGCGCCTCGAGATTGCGACGACCCCGGCGCTCGGCCCGATCGGCTACGGCATCGGACCGCGATTGGAGGCGCTCGACGTCCTTTCGGTCCTCCGATGCGAACCCGGTGCGCCCGCCGATCTGCGCGAAAAGTCGCTGATGCTCGCCGGTCGTCTGCTGGAGATGACCGGAGTCGAGCCGGCCTCGCGCGGCTATGAGGCGGCGCGCCGGACACTCGATTCTGGCGCTGCGCTCAAAAGGTTCGAGCGAATCGTGGACGCACAGGGACGACGCGAGATGCCTGCGCCGGCGGCTTGGCGGCGAAACTTCGCGGCTGGACAAGCCGGGATGATTGCCCAGATCGATTGCTGGCAGATATCGCGAATAGCAAAACGCGCCGGTGCCCCTTCCAATGCTTCCGCGGGCGTGAAGCTCTACAAAAGCGTCGGCGACACCGTGATGCGGGGCGAGCCGATTTTCGAGATTCACGCCGAAAGCGATGCGCAGCTTCAGGCCGCGCTCGAATACGCCAACTCCGCGCCCCGCCTGCTCCGCTATGCCGAAGGTGCTTAAGCCGACGCCAGGCGCCACAGTGATTGACTCGTGTACACTCCCAGTCAACACTCGGTTCGTTGGATGACTATGAATAAAACTACCGTTGTACGGCCGCTGTTCCTGGTCCTTGCCTTGACGCTGCTCGCAGGATGGGGCATCTCTTCCGCTCCCGATGCAACCGCGGCGTCAACTCCGGCTGCGCTGAGCGCCGACAACATCAACTTGATCTTTGTGGTAAGCGAGGATTTGGCTTACCGAGCTTCCGGGGACATCAATCCAGCCACGGCAAACCTCACCAACCGGGGTTTACAGCGGTCGCTCCGGATGGCCACGTTCCTGCGACGGCACGTATTGCGGAAGAAGAATGTAACCGGCATCTATGTGCTCGAACCGATGACCCATCTGCAAACCGCCGGCAATTACCCCGATATGGCGGCGCCCGAGACCGTTGAGCAGTTCGCCCTGCTCAACCAGATCACTCTGTCCAGCGCGCTCCCGCCGCTATATTTCCCATATACCGGCAACAGCTATCCGCTCAACGCATCCTATTCGTCAGCAGTGCCGCTGCCCACCGGAGTCGCTACACCGTCAGCATTCTGCGGTAATTGCCAGGGTCTCGATTTCAGCGACCAGAAAGGCGACAACGAAACCCTGGTCACCGGTATCATCGCGGCAAGCGTCCCGGGCTTTTATGTCTTCTCGGCGCCCTGGGAGATCACCAGCGCCCTGATGGCAAATATCAACAAGCTGGAAACTTATAACCTGACTCTTCCGGATAGCTATGCGGGTCCTAACTATATCTATGCGATCTCGATCGCGCCGTCGGGAAGCGCCAGCCTGGTTACCTTCGACAGCAATCTGCACCCGCCTTCCAGCTACCCTAAACTGCCTTCGCCGAGGCCGGTCAGCGTTGCATGCGCGATGCAGACGCCGTTCCTCGTCCAAGTGACCGGCGGTAGCGGCGGCGCCGTAATTCCGGCGAATATCAACACCAACGAAACCATTTACATAATTCGGCACGCAGACGCGCATCCGCTGGCTGATTGGACCGACGGCAACTATGTCTGCGCGGGGCAATGGCGCGCGCTGGATCTTCCCAACGCACTGCGCGGCAAAATCAGCCCCCAGCAGGTCTATTCGAGCGATCCCGCTCAGGTTAGTCCGGGCACCGAGGGCTTCTCGTGGTCGGGTGTTGCGCCTTCATTGACCGCCGAGCCATACGCAATCGCCAACAACTTGCCCTATGGTCTGGCCGCCAGCTTCGATACGACCTCGGCCCGCGCAACCAGTGATTTTTTCTTCACCGACGGCACCTTCTCCAGTCAGACCGTGCTGATGGCGTGGTCGTACCAATTCATCCAACCGACGGTAAATGCGCTGATCGCGGCCTATTTCCCGCATGCCGTCCCGCCCCCGCCACAAGCTCCCGATTGGCCGCCCGACGACTACGACACCGTCTGGAAGGTGACGCTTGACGCCGACGGCAACTTGACGGTGAACAACACGCTGTGCGAAGGCATCGACTCCGCGGCGCTGCCGGCCACCTGTCCGAAATTCTGACCGTCTCTACCGCGCCAGCCACGCGCGCGGCGCTTTGACCAGTCTATTCGGTATCAGCGAAATATTTCCGATTGAGGCTGTTCGTGTATCCGTCTTCTCTTAGCTTGAGCAGCTCTTCATCGATCGCCGTACGAAGCGGGCTGTTAAACGGCAGAGCAAATCCGTATTGCCGGGGATCGAACACAACGCCAACCTCGTTGAGCCGCAGCTCGGGATGCTGTCTGGTGTAGTATCGCAAGATCGGCGAATCGTACACGATCGCATCAACCCGGCGCTCCGTGAGCGCCGCAACTGCGCCCTGGAGGCCGTCAAAAGTCCGCGTGTCAAGCCCTGCGGATCGGCAGTAGGCCTCGCCGGTGCTGCCCGCAATGCTGCCCACCTTCTTTCCCGCCAAATCCTGAAAGCCACCTATATGACCGCGGATTTCGTTCATCGTCATCACGCTGGTCATACTCGATGTGAAGTAAGCGATCGCGATCACGCCGCACGCCAGAGAGATCCCTGCCAGCAAGTAGCCGAAAGGTCCGGGTACCAAACGCTTGTGAGATGAACTGCCGGCCGCGGACGTCGACATGACATGATAGAATGATTCCGCCATTCCGCTCAGCCAGGCACGGGGGAACTCGGGGTCCAGCCTGCGGTCGAAAATCGTCAGTACAAGTGTCGCTAAAATCATGGCGCCGAACGCGATCGCGAAGATTCGCAGGTGGCCCCACTCATATAGGCCCCTGAAAAGTTCAACAAGGCCGGCTCCCCGGTTGGAGGCGACCATCACCTGAAGGCCGGATTCAAAGTATGGCTGTGAAAAATCTATTTTCTCGAGACGGCTACTGGTGATGAAAAGGTCGGTCACCCCCACCTGCGCCTGACCCTCGCTCACCATGTCTATTAGTTCCGGCAGCGTCCTGGCTTCCACGTATTCGATCTTCCAGCCCTTCGCCGCCGCAATCGTTTCCCATAGCTCGATTGTAAAGCCGCCAAAGCCGGTCGAGGTTCTGGCGACGAACGGCGGATCGACGTAAACGACCACTCTCAGCGTCGGCGCGTTCCCCGACGAGGAGGCCGCCGCCCATGCCCCGCCCATGAGGACCACAATCACGACCGCGATAAGTGCTTTCTTCATCGCTCTATAATTTTATGCCGATTGGAGTTTCAAAAGACGCAATTTCGTTTGAATGGCGTCAAGCGATTAAGCGGACGCCAGGCGCTTGAGGCTGTCCGATTCGCCGATCACCACCAGCAAATCATCGGCTTCGATCCGCGTATCGGCGCCGGGAATCATCTCGAGCCGTTGGTCGTTGCGCTTCAACGCCACGATCCGAAGCCGCGGATTCTCCCGCTCCACCGCCGCGATCGTCTTTCCGGCCGCCGGGCTGTCGCGCGAGATCCTGATCTCTTCGAGATCGACCTCGGACTCGCGGCCGGGCACCGAGAGTTGCAGAAAATCCACCACCGACGGACGGATGATGCTCGCCGCGATTCTCATCCCGGCCCATTGATAGGCCGCGACCACCTGGTCCGCTCCCGCAAGCTTGAGCCGCCGCAGCCCCGCATCCGAGTCGCCGCGCGCGTAGATGAGAATCTTCGGATTTTTCTCGCGCGCCGAAAGCGTGATGTATACGTTGTCCGCATCCGATCCGGTTGCGACGATTATCGCGCGGGCCGAACCGATCCCGGCATCTTCGAGCACTGAATCTTCCAGCGCCGATCCCACCACGTGCATCACGTCGGCCGTGTCCAGCTCTGCTTGCCTCGCGGCGTCTGCCTCGATCACCACCATCGGTACCGCCGTGCGATTTAGCTCTTCGACTACCGCGCGGCCGAAACGCCCGAAGCCGCATACGATGACATGGCCCTGGAGACCGTGAATTTTGCGATTCATTGCGCTCTTCCCGAGAAACTCTCTAAGCCGTCCCTCGACCACAAGTTCCCCAATCACCGAAAACAGATAAATCGCGCTGCCGACGCCTGTGACTATCAGTCCAATGGTGAAAAGACGACCGGCCGGACTGAGCGGCTTTACCTCGCCAAACCCGACCGTCGAGATGGTAATGACCGACATGTAGAACGCGTCGAGAACCGACCAGTGCTCGATCAGGATGTAACCGGCGGCGCCGATTACGGTCATCACCGCGACCAGCGAGACTGCGAGCGCGAATCTGCGAGTTGGGGTCATCCTGATGGCGTGCGCGCGATCCTTGGCGACGAGCTATCAGCCGGGAAATCCCGCCAAGAATTACATGTCACACTCCAAATGGGAACGTCTCCGGGACGCCGCGTGCGCTGGCGCGTGGCGAAAAAAATGAGTGCATCCGATCGAAACACAAACGCGTCTTGACAAAAAGTCAGGTAGGCATAAAGAGCGGTATAGAGTGGGCCTGATTTCTGGGGGACGATTCCGCGTGCACGGGAGTTCGCCTCGACATCAGTTGTGCAGCGCAGACCTCGCGCAACGGAGGGGAAGATGAAAGGCGCCCATGGAAGGGCAAGGCTCGGAACGATTGCGATTCTGGGCATCGCCGCGTTCGCGATTATGGCCGCCGCGGCGCTGACCGTATCGGACGCGCAACTGCAAAGCCCATCGGTCTGGCCGATGTTCCATCACGACCTCTTGCATACGGGGCTCAGCCAGTACGACACCAGCACCAACCCCGGCACGCAGAAGTGGGCGTTCGCAACCGGCGGTTATGTAGAGTCCTCGCCGGCGATCAGCGCCGACGGGACCATTTACGTCGGCTCCGATAACCAGAACCTCTATGGTGTAAATCCCGACGGCTCGCAGAAGTGGGCGTTCGCAACCGGCTCTCCTCTTAACGCTGTGGGGGGCTCCTCGCCGGTGCTCGGCGCCGACGGGACCATCTACCTCGGCTTCTATATCTACCTATACGCGGTAAACCCAGACGGCACGCTGAAATGGAAATTCGCTACCGGCGCTGGCGTGCAATCCGCGCCGGCGATCGGTGCTGACGGGACCATTTATTTCGGCTCTAACGACGATCATCTCTACGCGCTAACCGACGGAGGTCAAGGCGTCGTCACGCAGAAGTGGGCGTTCAAAACCGGCGGTATGGTGTACTCCTCGCCGGCGATCGGTGCTGACGGGACCATCTATTTCGGCTCTAACGACGATCATCTCTACGCGCTAACCGACGGCGGACAAGGCACCGTCATAGAGAAGTGGGCCTTCACGACCGGCGGTTGGGTGTTTTCCTCGCCGGCGATCGGCGCCGACGGCACCATTTACATAGGCTCCGATGACGATAACCTCTACGCGCTAACGGACGGAGGACAAGGCACTGTCACAGAGAAGTGGGCATTCAAGACCGGCGCTGCTGTGACCTCCTCGCCCGCGATCGGCGCCGATGGGACCATTTATGTCGGTGCCTTTGATGGTAACCTCTACGCGCTGACCGACAACGGCACCAGCACCACGGAGAAATGGGCGTTCGCAACCGGCGCTATGGTGGAGTCCTCGCCGGCGATCGGCGCCGACGGCACCATTTATGTCGGCAACGATGACGGCAACTTCTACGCGGTGAACCCCGGCGGCACGCAGAAGTGGGCGTTCGCGACCGGCAATAGCTTTGTTTTGCGATCCTCGCCGGCGATCGGCACCGACGGAACCGTTTACGTAGGCTCGGATGACGACAACCTTTACGCCGTGGGGATCCCGAGCCCGACTCCAACCAAGACGGCAACCGCAACGAAGACGGCCACACCAACCGCGACGCCAACCGCAACGGCCACTCAAACCGCGACTGCGACGGCCACCTTAACCGCGACACCGACGGCGACGGCTACCTCAACTTCGAGCGCTACCGCTAGTGCGACCGCAACCGCCACTGCAACCACAACGCGTACTGCGACGGCAACGGCAACGGCTACTCAGACTGCGACTGCGACGCCCACCGCGACGGTAACGCCGACCGTGACCGCTACGGTCACTCAGACCGCGACGCCGACTGCGACCGGCCCGGCCACTCAAACCGCGACGGCCACACCGACGGCGACGCCCACTACTTCAATGTCGGTGACTGCATCGCTTGCTTTTGGGAATGTTCTTGTCGGGCAGACGCTTACAAAGAATCTGACGGTCCAAAACCACGGGACTTCCAATTCGCTGGTCATCTCGGGTGCGACACCGTCCGACTCTGAATATGCCCTAAGCGGCACAGGGTCGTGCGGTGCAATCCCGGTGATGGTCTGGCCCAGATCGTCCTGCACGCTTGGAGTCGCATTCACTCCTAACGCGACCGGCGCGCATAGCGCGACGCTGATGCTCACCGACAACGCGGGCACTGGCTCTCAAAACGTTGCGCTTAGCGGCACCGGCCTCGCCGACGTGACAATTACGAAGACTGGTCTGTCGTGGGGCGAGGAGAAGTTCGGGATACTCTATAAGGGAGCGTTCGCGGTGGTGAACCATCAGAACACGTCGGTGACGCTCAGCGAGAGTTTCAGCGGGTCCAATGCGGCCGATTTCAGCGTCGTGGGAGGGACCTGCGGGAGCATGCTGGCGGCCAAGTCATCGTGCACGATTGTGGTTGGATTCAGTCCCGGGGCGCTGGGTAGCGAAGCGGCGAGCCTCTCGGTCACGGCCAGCCCCGACGCGGAAAGTCCGCACCTGGTTTCGCTGACCGCCGGAGATACGATTCCCGCGACTGTGAGGCCGGCGCTTCTGCTTATTACGGCGCCGGTAGTTTACGAGGGTGCGGCGTCGGGAAGCAAGTACGTCACCGTGACCAATAAGTCTCCGTTCACGCTCCCGGTCAGCACCGCAATCACCCCCGCTGGCGAGTGCTACGCGGCGGCTGGCGGAACCTGCGGTACGGCGGTGGCTGGTAATTCGTCGTGCACCATCGAGGTGTGGTACACTTCATTTGGCGAATGCGAATTTGCAGATTTTGCCACGCTGGCGGTAACCATAAGCAACGACCCGACCAGCCCGCATAACGTGACTGTGGAGGGGGAGGCGGTTCCGTGTTCCGGAAAGCAATGCTTGTAGAAACGAGGATCGCGGCTCTGCGGAAGTGGGCGCATCTGACGATACGGCCAGCCCGCACAATGTGAGCCTCAGCGGCACCGGCTCATAGGCGGTGCGCTCGGGCGGGATCGATCCCGCCTCAATGGAACCAAACGCCCTGTCCGGCGACCGTGGCTGGGCAGGGCGTTTCGCTTACACGTCACACTCCAAATGGGAACGTCTCCGGCACGCCGCGCGTTGCGACTGAGGATAGCGGTGACACGGCTTTGGTTTCATCGAACCAGATGTACTCGTCGAATTGCCGCGGCAGAGACGCCTGGAAATAGTGACTCTCCAATTCCGATTGCGGCCGATAGATGACCCCGATAGCTCGTTCGAGGCGAGTCGGCGCGAGCTCATCCCGCACCGCCTGGCGCCGGGGCGCGCGCAGATGAACCGCGCACGCCGCGATGCCTGATTCGTGAAACAGCCGTTCGTAACTGCGTTCGTGCGCAGGCCGCACCTGCTTTATCTCCATCGGGCCGTCCCAATCCGATGCTGCCGCGACGGTCCCGTGATCGGTTCCGAATCCGATCAGGTACGCTGCGCCGCCGAACCGATTTCGGGACAGCTGCCCCACATTATGTTCTCCGCGCCTACCCATCTCCGTAGCGGACGCATCGCCCACGTGGGAGTTGTGCGCCCACACAATCGCCTTGCTGCCGACGCCCCGAAATTCGAGCAGCCGCTCGAGCGTGTCGAACATATGCTGGTCGCGCAGGTTCCACGACTCGACGGTGCCGTAGTACATGACGCGGTAGTATTGTTCCGCGGCGGCAATCAGGCGCGCATTCTGGATCGCGTCGAAGAATCGATCGCCGTCGCGCTCCGAATACTCGATTCGGCGCTTCAGCAGATCGCCCAGCATCTCGACTATCGGCTGTTCGCAAATGCGATACGGCTCGCCCAGTGCTACGCGCCCGTACACGGCGGGATCGTTCTCCCACGGCGTCAGGCAGCCGTAACGCTGCCTGGCGACGGCCGCCATCGCCGGATCGACACCGCCTAAGTATTCGATGACCGCGTGAATCGAAGTGAACAGACTGTACAGATCGAGTCCATAGAAGCCGGCGCGCAGCTCGGGGTCGCGAATCTCCGCATTGTAGGCGCGCAACCATTCGACCAATTCCAAAGTCTCGCGATTACGCCACATCCAGGTCGGGAAGCGCGTGAAGGCGTTCCATTGCTGCTGTCGCGCGGGCGCGTGATGCACGTATTGGTTGATTCGCGCGGCGTCGGGCCAGTCGGCCTCGACCGCCACCATCCTGAATCCGCGCCGCAAGATCAGCTCGCGAGTGATCCGCGCGCGCATCTGGTAGAACTCCGAGGTGCCGTGCGTCGCTTCGCCGAGCAGCACCACGCGCGCATCGCCAATCCGCTCCAGGATTGGCGAGAGATCGACTTCGCCGATGTTACCGATCGGCTCGGCAACCTCGCGGATGAGTTTCGCCACCGACTGCGGCCGGCTCGCGCGCGCCGGAGTCCGGCCCGATGCGTCTGCCCATCCTTGCGCGCCAATCAGCGGAACGAACTGCACGTCACCAAGATTTTCTTCCTCGCAGTGGTCCTCCGTGACCCGCGTGACTCGTATCAGTTCTTGAGCGCGAGAAGACGACGACCCGACCGGAATTACCAGCCGCCCGCCAACTCGGAGTTGTTCGAGCAGCGGTTTTGGTATCTGAGGACCGCCCGCCGTCACGATGATGACGTCGTAGGGCGCATGTTCCGGCCATCCCAGGGTGCCGTCCCCGGTGAGAACATGGATGTTGTCGTAGTGCAGTTCCGCCAGGCGCCGCCGCGCAATCGTCGCGAGTTCCTCATGGCGCTCTACGGTGTAAACGCTGTCCACGATCCGCGAAAGTACCGCTGCCGCGTAACCCGACCCAGTGCCGATTTCGAGCGCCTTCTCACCCGGCTTTGCCGCGACGCATTCGATCATCAGCGCAACGATGTATGGCTGCGAGATCGTCTGACCCGCCTCGATCGGCAATGGAGTATCCTGGTATGCAAACTCGGCGAGCCGGCTCGGAAGGAATGCCTCGCGAGGAACCGCGCCCATCGCATCCAGCACCGCCGCATCCGCGACACCGCGCGATGCGATCTGAGCGTCTACCATCCGCTGCCGCTTGATCGAGAAATCCTGCATCGGCGTCGCCCCCTTGAACCGTTACCATACAATGGAGTCCGTCAACTATCCTGATCCTGAGCTTGCAGCGGAGTATGCTGTAAATAGCGCAACGCGCTGAGGGTGGGCTATCGGAGATGGCCGCGGTCTTTTCGAAAATACTGTGTCCGATTGACTTCGAGCATGACTCGATGGACGCGCTCGGACTCGCCTGCCAGTTGGCGAAGCAGAACTCCGCTACGGTTTACCTTCTAACCGTGATCGGCGCGCCGCCACCCGCGGCTGCCGCACTGCCGCCCGTCGCGCTGAACCCTAATCCTGAATTTGAAGCAGCATGTATCCGCCGGTTGGAAGTAATTGCGCGGGAAAAACTGGCGGGAGCTTCACATGAGATTTTCGTCGCAACCGGGAACGCGGCGCCGGAGATTCTCAATCTCACCGCCGCACAAGGCATCGACCTGATCGTGATGGGTACGCACGGCCGCACCGGCTTGAAGCACTTCCTGCTCGGCAGCGTCGCGGAGCACGTGGTTCGCCAGTCGCCGGTTCCGGTCTTGACGATCCATCCCAAGGCCGCCGGGTAAAGGAGTGTTCTTATGTCTTTGCCGTATCGCAAAATCCTGTGCCCCGTGGATTTCGACGAAAACTCGATCGCGGCGCTCGAGGCCGCGGCGGAAATCGCGCGGCATTTCGACGCCACCGTTCATGTCCTGCACACCATCCTGTTGGTCATAGCGCCTACCTCGATGCCCGTGTACGTGGATCTCTACAAGGCGCAGGAGGACACGGCGCGCCGCAACCTTCAGGAACTCGCGCGCAAGCATCTGGCGGGAATCAAATACGAGATCATGGTTAATATGGGCGAACCCGCCGCATCGATTCTCAAGGCAGAGCGCGGGATCGGTGCGGATCTGCTCGTCATGTCCACCCATGGCCGCCGCGGCGTGTCTCGTTTCTTCCTCGGCAGCGTAGCCGAACTCGTACTGCGCGAAGCTCGATGTCCGGTGATGACTGTCCATCAACATGCACCTCAGAAACATCTGGTCGGCGCCTGGATGACAGCTAATCCTGTCACCGCGCAAATCGACGAGAAGCTCTCGACGATTCATGCAAAGATGCTCGAGGGCGGCTTCCGGAACATCCCCGTCCTTGCGGACGGGCGCGTCGTCGCGATGCTTACCGAAGGCGATGTCCGCTCGTTTGTGGGGCATTTCGACGACACGCCCGCCAAACGAGCGATCACCCAGGCGCTTGTGACCGTAGGACCTCAGACGCCCATTCGCGAAGCCGCGCGGATTATGCGCGAGCGAAAAATCGATGGACTGCCGGTCGTCGAGGACGGCCGCCTGGTCGGAATTATCACGACCAGCGATGCGCTCGCAGCGACAACCAGCGAGGGATGAGTCCGGGCTGCGAAGCTGACCGCCCAAGCGCGCAGCCACGCGGCCGTCACCTGTCTCTCAAGCGGGTTTTCGAACGCGCGCGGTTGCATGTGCGGTCAGAACTGGAATCGGTGATTCCCGCACGACGCGCTCGGCGACGCTGCCGAGCACCAGGTGGCCCAATCCCTTGCGGCCGTGCGTGCCCATCACGATCAAGTCGGCATCGAGGTCGCGCGCGGTCTCGAGCACTTGCTCGGCCGGATCGCCGCTTGTCACGATCGTTTTGCAGCGGACCGCGGCGGGAATCCGTTCCCGCGCGAGCTTTTCCAGTTGCTCGCGTTTGTCCTTCTCAACAATTGGGTAAGCATCCATCGGCACCGGCTGGAAGCCGGCCGCGCCGGCTGGCATCGGCGCGACGTTGAGCAAGTACAGCGCGGCGTCGTTCTGCTGCACCAGTTTCAGCGCGACGTCGAGAGCCGCCAACGAGTGCTCCGAAAGATCGATCGGACACAGGATCTTCCGAAATAGCTGAGTCATCGCCGCCTCCTGTGTTTCGCGCTAGTCCGTCAGACGGTGTTACTTCTCCACCGACTCCTTCAGTTCCTCGGGCGGCGTCCAGACATGACGCGATGGCTCGTCGACGTCTCCCTCACCGGGGCGTCTGCCCTCGTTGCGCGTTTTCTGGCAATCGATGCAATACGCGGCGAACGGCACGGCTTTCAGCCGCTCGAGCGGGATCTCCTCCTTGCATTTCTCGCAGATTCCATAACGGCCGCGTTCCAGGCGGCTAAGCGCGGCGTCTATCGCCTTGAGCTGAAATTCGTATCGCTCGATCAGGCCGGCGTCGGTCTCGATGTCTTCCAGCGAGCGGGCCACGTCCAAGCCGTCGGCGGGCAGTTCCACCGCGTCGTCTTGCTCCTCTTTGCGAAGCACGCGTACTCGCGCGAGCACTTCCTGGCGCGACCGCGCAAGGAGCTTGCTCAGATCCTTCAGTCGCGCGTCGGCCTGGCTTTGCCGTGATGTTTTGGTTTTCCCGCCGGTCTTCGATTTCATACAGGTTCTCCGCCAGTTGCTCGTAAATCGTCGTCCACAACACTGAAGTCCATTATGCCGCCAACCCGGTGCAAAGCGCCAATCAGACAATCCAACTCTGGGGTTTTGCGATAGCACGGAAGGCGCTACATTCGTTTTGGGTTGCCTGTGAAGCCCTGACGCTGGAGAACTGAGCATGAAAGATCTGAAAGTTCGCGACGTGATGTCATCGGACCCCACCACGCTTAAACGCAACGACAAACTCACCCTGGCCGACGACATCATGCTCTTGGGACGGATTCGCCATTTGCCCGTAGTCGATGACGACGGTCAGACCCTCGTCGGTATCGTGAGCCAGCGCGATCTGTTTCGCGATGCGCTCGCGCAGGCGCTTGGCTATGGCAGGCACGCGCAGCGCAAGATCCTGGACACTCTCTCTGTCAAGGACGTGATGACCAGCGAGGTAATCACCGCCGGCCCGGATATCTCTTTGGTCGAGGCCGCACGACTTTTGGCCGAGCGCAAGATCGGCTGCCTTCCGGTCGTCGAACATGGGCGCCTGGTCGGCATCCTCACCGAAGGAGACTTCGTCGCGCTCATCGCGCGCCGCGGCATTTAGCGTCGCAGCGCACCGGTGAAAAACGAATTACGAATCACCGCCGGCGCGGCGCCTGCTGGTGTCTCTCACTGATGTACCTTTGCTCCGGCCAACTGATGCAGTTTTAGTCCGGCGTTGACAGACCGCCCGGGACAGCTATTCTCGGCGGGCATTCGGAGGCGCGTGGCGCAAGAAAAATGAGCAATCAGCCTGACGCGAGCGCGGCCGCCGCCGATGCGGGGGTTTCGCGCGGCCTCGGTGACGAGGAGACCGCGCAGAAAAATAGCCGGCTGACCCACTCGATCGCGCGCGTGCTCGCCTTCGAAGGCTTCACGATGTCGATCAACGGCATCGGGTCACCATGGATCGCGAAGAGTTTTCACCTTGGCGAGTCGGGTATCGCGGGCCTGTTCGCATGGATTTCGCTCTCGGCGATCGGCGCGCTGGGACTCTCGCGGATGATCGATCGGGTGGGGCGCCGCCGGATGCTGCTCGTATGCATGGCCGGCACTTCCGCTAGCGCGCTCGCCGCCGCGCTCTCGACCAACATCGCGGCCTTTGCGCTGAGCGAGATCGCGCTCTACGCCTTCATCGGCGCGACGGTCGCCGACGGTATCGTGATTCTGGCCGAGGAACTCGCGACCGAGGAGCGCGCGCGGGGGCAAAGCTGGGCCGGGTTGGGGGTTGGCCTGGGCAGCGGGCTGTGCCTGATCGTGATGCCGATGGTGGCGAGCCATCACTCGTGGCGATGGATGCTGGTGCTGGCGTCGGCGATGGGAGTTGCCGCGTTGTGGCTGGCCGCCCGCGTCATCCCGGAGAGCGGGCGCTGGCAACGCGCTGCCGAGGCCGGCACGACTTCGGCCAGCAGCTTTTACGACGTGTTCGGACATCTCTATCGACGCCGCGCGGCCACGATTCTGGTCTGCTCGTTGCTGGCCAACATCGCGGGGATCGCGGCCAGCAGTTGGGCGTACTTCCACCTCGTCTCGGTCGTCGGGTTGGCGCCGAGCGCTGCCAGCGTCCTGATGCTGGTCGGAGGCGGGGTGGGGATGCTCGGCTTTCCGATCGCCGCGCGAAACTGCGAGCGTTACGGCCGCATCCCCACTATCTTCGTTGCGGCCTTGGCGAGCAGTCTCGGCGCGATCACCTTCTATTGGGGTCCACCGGCGCACTTGGGCCTTCGCTGGCTGTGGATCGGGGTCACGTATTGCTGTTTCACCGCTGGCCTGAGCGCGGGGCAGGTGGGCGGCAATTCGCTGGCCACTGAACTTTTCCCCACCGCGATCCGGGGCGCGATGATGGGATGGTTCTCGCTTGTCGGCGCGGTCGCCGCGGTCTCCGCACAGACCCTGATCGCGGTCCTCGCCGTGCGGCTTGGCGGTCTGTCGATCGTGGTCGGATACCTAAGCCTGCTCGCGATACCCAACGCGATCATCGTCGCACTCTTCCTGCCCGAAACGCGCGGCCTCTCGCTCGAAGCCGCCGCGATGGAAGAAGCATTCGAGAAGCCGGCTTAGTCTCCCGGGACAGTACTCAAGCCGGAATCGTCGGGCGCCGCCGCAATTAACCTCGAAGAAGGATGGCTTCCAAGTGCAGTTCAGCCCAGAATACGGACGACGGCCCACCCGCCCGCGCGGAGGTCGACCCGCTCGCCAGGAACATCAACGCAGCAATCGGAGAGTGACTTCGCGACTGCGGACCAAACGACCGGAGATCAGAATGCGCGTCATTCGGCTGCTCCGCTTGCTTGTCGCCGCAACCCTTCTTGCACCTCGCATCGCCCTCGCTGCCCCCGTTTGCAACTTCCCCGCAAAGGCATCGTCCGCGCTACAGCGCTTGACAGATGTTATGGCGACCGGACGCTTTGTTGATTACGATCCAACCTCCTCCCAGATCATCAATGGGCACTCAAGCAGGGCCGACGAGGAGAGTATCCTCCAGGATCTTAAGGTCCTTAGACCACGCTTTGATGGTCTCATCACTTATACATCGACAAACGGAGCCGAACGGATTCCCGATTTGGCCGTGCAACTCGGCTACCGGGCAGTCATCATGGGAATCTGGGACATATCCAGCACCAAAGAACTTGAGAACGCCCTTGCTGCGGTGAAGCGGAATCCTGAAATCGTAGTTGGACTCTCGATCGGCAGTGAATCCGTTTTCAGCAAACGAGCCAGCTTCAAGCAGCTTGCTGATGCCGTGAGGGCAGCTCGCGAGCATGCACCCGATTTAGCGATTTCTACGAGCGAGCCTTTTCATATCTTCCTGGAACCTGCTGCCGCTCAAATGTTGTCGGAGCTCGACTTCATGCTCGCCAATGTTCATCCGATCTACGAAACTTGGTTTAGTGTTGCTCCGGACCCGAACGCGGCAGATTTCGTTGCGAAGGTCACTGACGAGCTTGCGGCGCTGTACTGTGGGCCCATTTTGGTCAAAGAAACGGGCGTACCGACAGCACCCGCCGGGTCCGGATACACTCCTGCCCGACAAGCTTCGTTCTACCAGGCCTTGCGGCAGCGGCTCCCTCCGAACAATCGACGCGCGTTCGCGTATTTCTGCGCGTTCGACGCGCCATGGCGACTCAAAGACGCACCAGTTCTCGGCGTGCGTCCCGGGCCGCAAGAGGCGCATTGGGGTCTGTACGGCGAGAAGCGGCAGCCCAAACCGGTTGTCGGCACGATCCCAGCGCTTCCAAGCTCTTCGAAGCCAGAATGAACCCCAGGCCGCACGAGACTGCTGACAGCAGGGACCGTGCCCTGACGGCGGCCGCCACGGCGCTACGAAGCCGGTCCGAAGATGATCGGGATAGCCCTAGATACTCGATCCGGTCACTGAGACCTCGGGAATCGGTGCGCCGCTCGCCTTCAGCTGATAAGACGCGAACTTCGCGATCGTTCCGTCGGAGTAGTTCATAACCACCAGATCGCCGCTGTTGTCGAATACGGCTCCCCATGGCGCGTCAAGGATGCCACTGTTTAACGTCACCGCCGGAGAGGGTTTGCCGGAGCTGGCCAGTTGATCCTTCGTATACTCAACGACCGTGTTCGCGTCTTCGTTGGGGACCCAAAGGTTGCCCTTTTGATCGAATGCGATCTCTCCTGGGCTGCAGAGGTTGGTGCAGCCGCCGTCGTCGGACAACAAGATAGTAGCCGACTTGTTACCGCTGCGCGTCAGTTCGTCGGCGGAGAATTCGACGATCTGATCGCCCTTCTTGCTATCTACCCACGCATTGCCAGCTTTGTCGAACGTTATAAATTGCGGACCATTCATATCGGACGAGGTGATGACGACGGCGGGCGCTACATTTCCGCTGCCCGCAGCCAGCTGTCCTGCTGCCAGTTCATTGATCGAGCCCCGCTCGGCGTCCACTACCCAGAGGTTGCCCTCAGGGTCGAAGCCGCAGCCATAGAGCGAGCTGAACATAAACGAACTTTTGATGATCACCCCGGGCACCGGGTTCGGATCGTGCTCCAGGTTCTTGAGTTGCGCCGCAGTGAATCGCACTACCTCGTCGCCGCCGACAACCGCCCAAAGGTTATGAGAATCGTCGAATGCAATACCTGTGGCGGAGTCAAACGTGCTCAGATGAATTGGCGTTGCCGGTCCACTCCTGGCGAGTTGTCCTGGCGTGTATGACTCGATGCCGCCGCCTGAGCCGCTGGTGACCGATACCCACAGGTTCGCGCAACATGCGTGCGACGGCGTGCCGCAAGCCAGCATCAGCAGGGCGATGGCCGCAGCCATGCGGCGCCCGCGAAAAATATTGATGTTCATCTTCACTCCCCCGCCCGGTCCCCCGGGGCCCAATGTTGCCGTGGCGCTCGGCGTTGCAACGATGCCACCCTCGGCGTCTCTTCCTCGCTCCCGCTCAGCCGCCCCCGTGCCGCTGAGATCAGCCTTGCGCATAGCGCGGGACAGCGCCTTCAAGCGATACTGCACATCTGTTTTGCTTGCAAGTCACCGCTGTCCGAACGTAAACGCCTAGTAACGACGCACAATCCATGCCACGGCTTAATAGAGTCTCTCGCCGCTAGAGAGCATGCTTTTTAGTCTTCGTAAGACCCTTGCGGGAGATTCAAGGCAGAGCTTGGGCCTGTAGAGGCACCGTGCTGCTGGAAGCCAGCCCGAACTCTGCCGAAGAGCGCTCGGCCGACTTCAGGCAACTTCTACGGGCTCTTTTGATGATGCGTTTGCGCTGATTCCGAAGGAGACATTCGGGGGAAATTGTATCCTTTCGTTCCTTGGGCGCGGTCTAAAGCGGGCGCTATTTTTGGCATATTTGCTGCAGCTACTGAGCGCAACTGCCTGAACAGTGCTTCTTCATGGACACCAGGCGGAGAACATGCCGCAAAAGGTGAAAACGGAGACTGCGGAGCAAACTCGCCTCTCTCCTTCTGTGCTGCTCCTCTCTGATGACGAGGCGTTGGCGAAGCTCGTACTCGGAATCGTCAAGCGCCCTTGGAAGCTGGTTCGCCATGCAGCCGACAAATACGTGAGTCGCGAGGTGTTCGCTCAGCCAAATGTGCGACTCGTTATACTCGACGATCAGGCCGTCGAAGAAAACGATCGCGGCTGGCTACTCGAGCAGATTCGTAAGCACTTCTCCGCCCCGCCTTTGCTCTACGTCGCCGGTGGCCAAAGCGATGCCAACGAGAAACGGGCGCGCAGCAAAGGCGCCCACTACTACGTTTCGAAGCCGCTGTCGCTCGAACGATTCGGACAGGTGCTGCAATCATTTTTGCAGGCGAAGCAAGCCGACGGACAATCCGCTCATTCAACGGTGGAGAAATCCGGGATCAACGCGCGCGAATCGAGCGCCGAGACCCCAACGCGCATCGACACGGGGATCCGTTGTCTCTCGGAGGAACTCAATCGCGAAGGCTCCCAGCTAAGATCACGCCTGCTCGATGCGGCGCTGGCGGGATTGCGCCTCGCGCGCAATCCAGAGTCGCCCGAACTCAGGCGTGATGCTGCCCAGATTTGGGCGGCGATGCAGCCAACCCTATCCCATCACCTGGACGCCCAGGACGGCCGGTTACTTCCGTGGCTGGTGCAGCAAGGGCGTCTCTCGGCAGAAGCGGGGCGCAAGGTCCGCGCATTCCACGACCGGCTGCGAACCCTGATCGGCGCAATCGTCGATACCGGCGCGGACCGTCTTACTGAAGCTCAGGCGCGTGACGCCGGAAAAGCGTTAAGCGGCCTCGCGGTCTACCTGGACGACGCAATCGACAACGAAGAGTGCAGGCTCTTCCCAACGATTCAGAAGGCGCTCTTCGGAATCGATCGCCGCAGTTGAAATCGAATCGTAGTTCAAGGAAGCACCTCCCGATCGCGGTGCCTTACCGATGCGGGCCAGCGTCGCGCAGCCCGTCGACAGCGGCGGATCGTTATCGACCCGATGAAATAATCTGCTAAGTTAGCCGGGAACCATGATCGATCGCGGGATTAAGCGACTGTTAGGCGTCGCGGTGCTGGCGGCAGCCGCCGGGTTGTACGGGTGCGCGTCATCCACGACTGATCAAGACGCTGCGGTGAGCGCTTCATGCCAAGGAAAGAATCAGCAGGACTGCGAAGCCCGCGATAATGCCCGCCAGCTACGCGACGCAGCGGACTACAAAAATGAGCCCGCCTTGGGATACCTGCAGTCGCCGCCGGGATTGCTGCCGGTGCCTCTCACCTCGCGGAATGCTTCCTCGAATTAGTTGAAAGAACGGGCGCGTTGCGCTCTGCCCGACCGCGTTATCCGCCAATGAAGCGTCTCCAGTCTTCAGGTCGGACTCCCGCACAAAAACAAACAGGCCCCGGACCGACGCGTAGGCGCGCCGGATCCGAGGCCCCCTGGGAGAGGCTATTGGATTATCTTCTCATCGAAGAAATCAGTCCGTTCGTAATCATCCTCCGCCACTGGTGGTGAGCGTGTGGATGACTGTGATCATTGCCGGTCCGACGATTAGCGCGATCATCGAGGGCAATACGAAGATGACCAGCGGGAACAGAATCTTAATCGACGCCTTCTGCGCGTCTTCCTCGGCACGTATCCGGCGATGCTGTCGCAATGCGTCCGAACTGGAGCGCAAAGCAGGTCCGATCTGCGCGCCAAGCTGTTCACTCTGAACCAAGGTTGCGGCGAGCGGTTTGATATCATCAACCGCAGTCCGCTCGGCCAGCCCGCGCAACGCCTGCCCGAGCGACGCGCCCGCGGAAATATCGGTAGCGACCAGATTCAACTCGGTGCCGATTTCCTGCCCATGACGGTCGCATTCCGCGCCGACGATTCGAATCGCCTCGAACAGTCCCATGCCCGCTTCGACGCATACCACCAGCAGATCGAGCACGTCCGAGAGCTGCTTTGAGATGTTCTCCTGCCGCGTCCGCGCGCGCCGTCCCAGGTAGTAGGCGGGCACGAAAATTCCGATCGCGACGCCGGCCAGTCCAAACAGCAGCGGCTGAACCGCCGAGCTATGAAAAAAGAGTCCGACCAACAAACCCAATACGCCGCATCCGATCGCCAGCAGCACGCGGATGACCTGGTAGGTCTGTGGCGCGCTGGACTTCAGAAATCCCGCCTGTGCCAGAGTCTGCTGGAGCTTCTCCCCGGTGGGAGTATCCATGTTCGGCGGCGGGACGCGCTTGGAGGCCCATCTGAAAAGCATGCGGAGCACGTTGTCGTCCTGAAGGTCGCCTGCCAGTGCGCCTTGCGAGGCTCGCATCCTGACCGCCAAATCTGCGAATCGTTCATCGACCGCCCGGCTCTGCGGCGAAATGGCGAGGTACAGGGCCACGCACGCCGCGCCAGCCAGGAGGAAGACCGCTAAGCCAATTATGAATGGACTCATGTTAGTAGGTCACCCGCAGCAGTCGCCTGATGGTCAAGATGGCGAGCACGTCCGCTCCGATCGCGAATTTCAAAATCTTCTGACCCATTGGGTCATGGAACAATTGATCGGTGTAACCGGGCTGAATCAAGCTGAATATACAGAGCACCACGATTGGCAGGCAGCCGACGACCATGCCGCCGAAACGCGATTGCGCGGTCAGCGCTCTGATCTGCATCCGCAAGCGCTGGCGGATTCGCACGATTTCGGATAGCCGCCCGACAATCTGAGCCAGGCTCGAGCCGACCTCCGTTTGCACGCGCACTGCGATGACCAGGAGCCGGAGGTCGTCCTGAGGAACTCGCTTGAGCATGTCTTCGAGCGCGCGCGGCAGTGGCAGCCCGATCCGGTTCTGTTCGAGCACGGTGCGGAATTCGCCGCCCAGCGGATCGGCGAACTCGCCGATCAGGACTTGCAGCGCACGCTGCAGCGAATGTCCCGCCTCGAGCGACGATTTGATCAGGTCAAGCGCGAACGGCAACTGGGTCGCAAAGGCCGCAAGGCGCCGCTTCTTGCGGAATTGTATGAAGGCGAGCGGCAGGCTGGCCATCACCAACCCGCTACCCAGCGCGATCCACATGCCGTGGAACAGGATATTGCCGCCGAACAATCCCGCGCCGAACAGCAGCACTATGATCAACAGGATGTCGGCGACCCTCATGTACAAGCCCGCCTGCCACATCATCTCTTCGAGGCTGCGCAGCAGGTCCAGGTTGTAGAGCGTGCCCAGCAGCGGTCCCTGCTCGGGCCGGCGCCTGCGCATGACGTCGACCTCCAGATCGTCGGCGGGGCGCGTCAGGCGTCGTGCCACCTCGCGCTGTTGCTCGACATCGGTGCCGCGACGGCTGGTGAAGATCAGCACGCCCACGAAGACGAGCGCGAATATGCCGCTTGCCATCAAAAAATCCATGGTATTTATCCGATTGTGCTGCGGAAAACCTTGGCGTCGAGTTTGTAACCCGCAGCTTCCAGCCGCTGCGAGTAGTTTGACCGAATCCCGGTGGCGAGAAACTGTCCGAGCACTTCGCCACCCGGCCCGATTCCGGTGCGCTTGAATTCGAACAGATCCTGCATCATCACCATCTCACCCTCCATCCCGCTGATCTCGGAAATGCGCATCACTTTGCGCGAGCCGTCGGGTAGCCGCGATACATGGACGATGATATTGAGCGCCGACGCGATTTGCTGGCGCATCGCGCGTTGCGGAATCGACACTCCCGACAGCAGCATCATCATCTCGAGGCGCCCCACGCTGTCGCGCGGAGTGTTGGCGTGGATGGTGGCGATTGAGCCGTCATGGCCGGTCGACATCGCTTGCAACATGTCGAACACTTCGTCGCCGCGGACCTCGCCGACGATTATGCGGTCCGGCCGCATACGCAAACAGTTCCTGACCAGGTCGCGCTGGGTGACCTCACCCTTGCCTTCGACGTTGGGCGGCCGCGTTTCGAGCCTGACCACATGCGGCTGCTGGAGACTCAATTCGGCCGAGTCTTCAATCGTCACAATTCGCTCGTCGGCCGGGACGAACAGCGACATGCAGTTAAGCATTGTCGTTTTACCCGAGCCGGTGCCGCCGCACACCAGGATGTTGAGCCGCGCGCGCACGATGGTGCGCAGAAACTCGACGATCTCGGGCACCAGCGTCTTCTTCCCGACCAGGTCATCGATGTTGTAGCGCCTGCGGCCGAATCGGCGAATCGACAGCGCCGGGCCGTCGAGCGTCAGCGGCGGAATGATCGCGTTGATACGCGAACCGTCGGGCAAGCGCGCGTCAACCATCGGCGACGCTTCGTCAACCCGGCGTCCGACCTGCGACACGATTCGATCGATGATCAGCATCAGGTGCTGATCGTCCTGGAACTTGACCTCGGTGGCGTGAAGCTTGCCGCCTTTTTCGACGTAAACCTGGCTGTGCCCATTGACCAGGATGTCGGTGATTTCATCGTCCCACAAAAGCGGCTCCAACGGCCCGAGTCCCAGCAGTTCGTTCTTGATCTCCTCGATCAGGTGATTCTTGTCGACGTCGGTGAGCAGGCGCCCCTCATCGTCCAGAATGGCGGAGATCGCCGTGGTGACTTTCTGCGCCGCGAGGCCCGGCTCGAGGCTTTCGAGCCGGGTGACGTCCAGCATCTCGAACAGCCGGTTGTGGACCGCAAGCTTGAGCTGCTGGAAACCCTCGGCCTGCACGTCTTTGACGGCGCTCTTTTTAGCGCCTATCAGCGAGCGCTGAAACGGAACCGGGGTGGCGTTGTTCTGCTGGGAAATTCTCTCAACCAGTTTCATTCGGGCACCTCAGGTGCGCGCGCCGATAACATTCAACAGGCGCGAAACCAATGTATTTGCGGAATTGCCGTCGGTGGTTTCATTGCCCACCTCGAGCCGGCGCGCCAGCTCCTCGACGCTCTTGGCCAGCGGCGAGTTCGGCGCCACCTGCCACAAATCCTGTGCGCTCAACTGCACGCGCTCGAGAACTTTTTCATCGCGCGGAATCCGCGTGTAAATCGGCTGCGCCAGCGTATGGCTGAGCTGCTCTTCACTGATCGGATGACCCGGCACGAAACGGCTCAGAATGAAGCTCGGTTCGATTCCCGGCAGCCCCAGCCGCCCCACCAGATCGACGAATCGCCACGCGCATCGTGCCGCGCCGATCGACTGGTCCAGTACATAGAACAGATTTTTCGAGCGCTCCCAGGCGGCGACCGTGTTTGCGTCGATATGCGTGCCGCAATCCACGATCACGTAGTCGAACAGTTGACGCGTCAGATCGAGAATCGCACCGACCGTCGCGTCAGTGACCAACTCGCTGTCCTCGATGCGCTTGGGCGCCGCGAGCAGGTAGATTCCCGACGCATGCTTGCTGAGCGCTGATTCGAGTTGAATCGAATCCAGCTTTCGCGTCCCCTCGGCCAGAGCCATGATCGTGCGCTCGGGTTCGAGATTCAGGTACACCGACAACCCGCCGGTCTGCAGGTCGAGATCTATTACCGCAACCCGCTTTTCGAACGCGTAGCGCAGGGCCAAGGCGAGGTTCGCCGCCAGGCTCGTCACTCCGGTGCCGCCGATCAGGCTCACCAGCGAAACGATCGTGCCGCCGCCGTTGTGAACGTTGTGAACTTCTTCGCGCCGGCGGGTCTCGCTTATCTTGAGCAGTGCCCGGGTCGCGTCTCCGGGATCCAGCGGCATGAACAGAAGCTCATCGGCTCCGGCCCTCAGCACCCGCTTCATCAGGTCCGGAGAACGATCATGCAGCAGCGCGAAAAGAGCCGGGCGGGGCTCCTGCAACGCCTGCGCGCTCAGATAGTTCAGAGATACTTCGTTGTCGCCGTTGAACACCACCATCGTGACGTCGACGGAGGCGTCGGCCGCGGCTTCCGGATCCGGTTCGACTTCCAGGATGTCCAGCACCGGGTCGCCCATGGCGGCGAGGGCATCCCGCACTTCGGCGCGATGCTCCCCGTCCCCGCCAACTAATTGGACCTTCAGCCCGCCGTTACGTACTTCGCTTTTTTTACCGAGCGCTGACACTTTACATTCTCCCTGCTTCAGCTATGTGGTGTCATATCATGCACTAAATACTCGGTTGTGTCTCGTTCTCCGCCCAACCTCGAACTAGAATCTCGGCCGTGACGCGTCAGGCTGCGCCAAACGACGCGTCTCGATCTGCTCATGCGTCAGCTCAGGCACCGCAGTCGGGTTGTAAACCGAGGCGCCATCGGGCAGCGGGCGCACGATTTGCGGGGTTACGCTTATGACCAGGTCCGTTTCGGTGTTGTTATAGCTGGTGTTGCGGAACAGTCCGCCGAGATACGGGATGTCACCCAAGTACGGGACTTTTTGAACCTGAGTCGTCTTTTGGTGCAGGATGAGGCCCGCGATGATCAGCGTCTGATTGTCCTTGAGCTGTACCATTGTTTCCGCGCGCCGAGTCACGAATGCCGGTATGGTGAAGCCGAACATCGACACGCCTGCGGCGTAATCGGGCTGCGATACTTCAGGCTTCACCAGCAACTCGATATCATCGCGGCCGATGACGGTTGGAACGAATTCGACCATGGTACCGAACTGCTTGAAGACGATTGAGGTATTCAGTGCCTGGGCGATGACGATTGGAATTTCGCCACCCGACAGGAACTTTGCCTCTTCACCGGAATTAGCCAGCAGCTGCGGTTGCGCGAGAAGCTTCGCGAGGCTGTGGGTCTCGAGGAACTGGAACAGCCCCTGCAACTGGTAGTCACTATTCCCCAACGCCAAGCCATAAGTGAGCGACGGCGACAGCAGCATCCCGATAAGCGATCCACCTGGCGGCAGGGTGTTACCGGATGAACTAGTGGTTCCGTTGGCAGCCGTGAAGCTCGTCGAAGCGGAAAACGGCGTCGCCGGAGAGCCTGGAACTTGGACCAGCGATACTCCCGCATGGCTGAGCGCGAGCGACAGGGCGGTGCCCTGGTTCTCGATGGCGGAGCGGTCCAGTTCCGCCACCATCGTTTGCAGCAACACCTGCTGCTTGCCATTGGGATCGATTCGCACCGGGCGTTCGACGTACTGGCCTTGTTGATTCCAGACCGCCAAAGTCGTGAAGCCCGGCTTATGGCCTATCAGATTGACCTGGAACGGATTGATCACCTGGATATCGGCGACGGTAGTGTCAGCGATCGACACGCGGCGCAGCCGGTTCCTAAAGTCGATAATTCTCGACGCGCCCGTCTGCAGCTGCACTCCATCGTCGGGCAGATAGTGGGGTCCGCCTGAAATCGCACCCGATTCCAATACGCCGCCATTTAGGCTGATCGACGGGTCGCTGCGATAGCGCTCGCTCGACAGTGCTTCAGCCGTCTGATTGTAGTGCGGCGGAGCATATGAAGCCGCCGGAACCGACGGAGCGTAATTGAACGTCGACGTATTAACAGTAGCCAGCGCGGTTCCTGTCTCGGGCGCTGTCACCATCGGCGCAGGTGCCATTGGCGCCGTGGTCACCGGCGCGGCTGCGGCTGGCGATGCGGCTGCAACTGTTTCCGAGCCGGCCACGGTCGTGGCGGTTCCTGTCGATGAGGACGAAGACGAGGAAGATGACGAAGACGGACTCACCGGGCCTGCGCCCGCATCGAGCGTCGCGACTACTGGAGCAGCCGCACTGCCCGAGGACCGGCCGGAGCCCGAGATTGGCCCCGGGCTGGTGCCGGGATGATTGATGTTAAAGGCGTTGCCGACTGATCTGACCGTCACGTCATAGTTGACTTGGTCACCATTCGCCGTCTTGATCTGAATGTTCCATTCACCTGCTTCCGCACCCAGCAGGACGACCTTGCCCGGCTCCTCGTTGTGCACGATCAGCGCGTGTGGATTCGTGATCACCTTCACCCCCGGAACATCGCCGGGGCTGACGTTGTTGATTACGTAGCTCTCGCCCGCATTCAGCGCGACAGACATTCCCGCGCCGGTGCCGTCGGCGGCAAGCAGCAGGCCGGGTTGAAGCATGAGTATGCTGATCGCTGCAACCGGCCACGAAAGCAGTCCATATCCTCGTCGAGCTTTCATCTTCTTCACCTTGCCTTCTTCGTGGGTTGCTTATGGTATGTCGATTGTTTTCGGCGTCGGCACGTGATCCGCCGCCGCATTGATGGGCGCCCTGGCCGGCGCGATATCGCTGTTCACGGGCGCCGCCACGAGGTCGTGATGATTGGAATCAGGAGTGCTCGAATCCGCCGATGAGGGCGCCGCAGCGGCGCCGTCGTCGTTGTTGTTATCAAATTGTGCCGCCGCCTTGCGTGAATGGCCCGGCGAGTTCTTTGTGCCGTCGCCGCCCGCCGCCGCTTCGTTCACAAACGAGACTGACTCGGACGACTTGCCGTTGCGAAGAATCTCGATCTCGACCGGCTTGGTCCGGCGCGGTGCCGCTATCTCATGATGAGGCTCCTCGGGCTTCGCAGCCATCACCGGAACATCGGGCGTCAGGCTGTAGGACCGCAGCATCTGAGCGGTGTCGGTGCCGTTGGTCAGAACGATTTTGTTATCATTGTAATTGCGCATCGCCAGACGCAGCGTTCCCGAGCGACTTGCCAGCGCCAGGCGCTCGGCCTCCTGCGGCGTGACCAGCAGCGTGACGACTTTCACCACCGTCGGCGCGTCCTTCGTTTCCTCGACTTCCTGCGCCACGGCGAGCACTTCGACGTTCTGCAGAACTACTTTCGAAAACGCCCGGTCAGGGCCTGTGCTGCCGCCTTGGGTCGATACCAGCACGTCCACCCGGCTATGTGGCAGCACGAAGCCCGCGACATCGCTGACTTCATCCACCGGAACCGACACGGCGCGCATCCCGAACGGAATTAACAGCGGCATCACGCCCGCCGTCTTGTCCCCGCTGAACAGCTTGGAGCGCACCACCGGCTCGTTGGCTACCAACGAGTTCCTCACGAAGCTGCCGATGACCTGTTTGGGATCGGTGTACGCGCCATCCGGGATACTGTCGGCCGACCAGCGCGTCAATTTTACTTCGCCCAGGTCAATTTTTGTGCCGAGCGGAAGATCGTACGCCGCGACCACCACCTGTACGTTATGCGCCATCGCCTGCTGTACTTGGGCCTCTCTCGATTTCAAGGCGGAGTACACCATTACCGAAGCCAGCATCGCCGCCAGCCCTGCTAGTAAGACGAATACCATCGGTCGTCTCATATCGCCCCTCCCCTCCGGCCGCTTCGTGCCTGACCGGCAATCTTCAGATAGTTAAATATACAAGCCATTTTATTATTCTTTCATGCCAACCGAGTACTCGGCAGAATGGCGGGGAAACCAACTACTATTAGATGTAGATGCGAGCCGGGAAAAGTCTCAGGTTTGATGCAGATGGGCAGAATAATACTCTTACGGCGTGTAATTGAATCTACCGCCACGATACGTACCCCCAAATGTGCGGGTCGCTGACTATACGAGAGGACCCACGTGGTTGACTAACGCCGAGACGATATTACCCGCATTCTGAATTAGAGCAATACATGCCGCGGCGACTTTTGCGAGGATTATTGCCTCGGTCATGAGTCTGACCACGCGAACTTACCGATTGTCCGGTAAGCACTCTCCTGCTGGCTCATTGACTTCCCCTCCCAGGGTGGTCGTCACTTCTGGAGTCGTCTCTCTTTGCGGGGCCTCTGTTGGAGCCCCGCCAGGAGACCACGGCTCCTGACGACCGTCAAGCCATCGACAGCTAGATGTTTGAGTCAACCAACCCGAACAGCAAACCGATTGTCGTCCCCGTCGTCTGGTAGCTCACGAAAACGACCGCCGCCACTATCAGCTGCCTGATTATTTTTAAGTGGGGTGGCGGATGGGTTAGTCCGCCACCCCGGGATTTCATCCTTCTGGCCTACAGCTGGCTGTCCACCCTGCCCAGCAAAGACCCGATGTCCGAGCCCATGGTCTGGTAACCCACGTAAACCACGACCGCGACTGCGGCCAGGATCAACGCGTATTCTGTCATCGTCTGACCGCGCTGATATTCGCGCACCTTCACAATCATCCTCGTGATCATATCCATTTTCCCGTGTCCTCCTGTCGTTTTTTTAGCCGAAATTGGCATTGTCCCCATTAATTAATCCGTAGCCTCGTTCAACCTCGCACCGCAGTCCAACGGCACCATCCTGCTTCGAATTCTTCTCCCTTTGAAAGACGATCATCGCTTGCGGCAACTTTTGCTGGTGCCAGAGCGAGATTTAAGGGGAGCATCTCTCGTGCCATCTTGATCTACTCAGCAATCTCTTCGACTTTCTTAATTTATGCCCGATTACCATAGGCTAACGCGCGCAGTGGTGCAACTATCGGTTGCTAAGGCGCAACAAATTCAGTCAGATAAGACGTGCCATTAGGAAGTAAAGACAGTTAAAGACGGCTTCACTAAGAATAGCTTAGCTAAGCAATATAAACCAGAAAAATATTCTTCGTATCGAGCTAAATTATTAAATACTTGGCATGAAATTCAAATAGTGTGCACGAAATCACGCTACAATTGGTACGCATAACATTACAAATAGTGGGCATGAGGTTCCGGATCGGGATAGCCGGCCGGCTTCAGTTGACGGGTTCGAAGGTAATCAGATCGCCCACCTGCGTCGAACTCTCGTCCGCCGCACCAGCCGGAAGTTCGAGTGCCGTTCGTGCTCCAATTACGATCGAGGAGACGTGCCACGGCCTCAGGCGCCGATTGATCTTGATGACCGTGTTGCCGCGCCCCAGGAAAACGATATCGATCGCGAAACGCATGAAGAACATGTGCATCCACATGAACGGCGTGAATCGCCCGTTATCGAATAGCATCCCCGTTCCGGGCTCGAGGCCGTCGCGACCCAGCAACCCGCGTCTCTGACCGCCCCGACCGCCGGCGTTGTCGAGCCGCGCGCAGAGCACGGTCCCGCGGGATCGATTGATCGCTCGGAGTGGAGATTGCGGCGTCGGCGCCGGCGGCCCATCGGGTGGTTGGGGCTGTCTCATTCCGTCATCATGTAATAAACTCGCGTAAGTTTCATGGGATACCTTCCGATATTTTTCGACGTGACCGGCCGCGAATGTGCCGTAGTCGGTGGCGGCGAGGTCGCCGCCGGCAAGGTCGAATCGCTGTTGGAGGCCGGCGCTCGCGTGACGGTCGTGAGTCCGCGGCTGTCGCCGTCGTTGGAGGCAATCGTTGCGCGAGGGCTCGTGACTCACATTGCTCGTGATTATGCGCGCGGCGATATGCGCGGATGCGTGCTCGTCTATGCGGCGACCGACGATCCGAAACTCCATCGCGAGCTTGCCGCCGAGGCGCGCGCGCTCGGAATCCCGATAAACGTCGTCGACGTCCCCGAGTTGTGCACGTTCATCGCGCCCGCGGTTGTCAAGCGCGGCGCGCTCCAAATCGCAATCTCGACCGCAGGTGCGTCGCCCGCCTTTGCGTCCCGGCTGAAAAGCGCACTCGAGCAACAGTTCGGGACCGAGTACGCGGTCACGCTCGAAGTGCTGCGCGCCGCTCGCCGGCGGTTGCACGCCGATGAAATCGATCCCGCCGATCGCATGCGGCGGCTGAAGGACCTCGCCAACTCCGCGCTGCCCGAGGCGATTGCCATCGGCGACCTGGCCGCGATCGAGCGGATACTCGCCACTTGTTTGGGTGGCGGTGTTGGTCTGGCCCGGCTCGGAATCGACTCGGCCGCGCTCGGCCTCACGCGCGCAACGGAAGTTCCGGAGTGAATCGCATGCCGATGGACACGCTATGGCTATTGCCCGCGCTTGCTTGTTACGCGCTCTCTGCCGCGTTGTTCGTGTTCGATCGCTTGTCGGGCCGTACGCAAGCGACCGGCTACGCAGTTGCGATACTTGGCGCGGGCGTGGTCTGTCACGCTTGCGATTTGGCGGCGCGCGGTCTGCAGGCCGGCAATATCCCGGTGGCCAATTTTGCGCAGGCGCTGTCGTTTCTTGCGTGGCTTACCGCGCTGGCGGGGCTGGTGATGATCGTGCGCATGAGACTGGCGGTGATCGGCGCATTCGTGGCGCCGGCGGTAACACTGGCTCTAGGAGCCGCTTCTCTCACGATGAGCAGCGGGCGCGTGGTTTTGCCGGCTACCCTGCGCAGCGTATGGCTGCCGATTCACGTCACCCTCGCCATCCTGGGCTACACGATGTTCGTGCTGGCGGCGAGCGTGAGTATCGCCTACCTGGCCTACGAGTCGCGGCTGAAGTCCAAGCGCGCGATCGGTCCGGCCAACGAAGGCGGCCCGAGTCTCGAAAAGCTCGACCGAATCAACTATCGCCTGCTGGGATGGGGCTTCGTAATGCTCAGCCTGGCGATCGTGAGCGGCGCGATTTGGGCCGACGCGAGGTGGGGGCATTTCTGGTCATGGGAGCCCATTGAATCCTGGTCGCTGGCGATTTGGGTGCTCTACGCGGGTCTGCTCGAATCCCGCCTTACGATAGGATGGCGCGGGCGGCGCGCCGCGGCGCTCACTTTAGTGGTGTTCTGCTTGTTGGTCGGTTCGATCGTGGGCGTTAATCTGATTTTCCCGGGCAAACACGGCGGCAGTTTCGGCTGAGAATGGATCAGACTTTATTTATCGTTGGCATAAACCATCGCAGCGCTGCCGTCGGGTTGCGTGAACGCCTGGCGTTTGCCGAAGACGAGATCGCCGCTGCGCTGGGCCGGTTGCGGGATTCGTCGCCCGCGGTCCTGGAGGCGGCGCTGATTTCGACCTGCAATCGTGTCGAGGTGGTGGGCGTTGCCTCCGATACGGTGCGCGCGGCCGATGAGACGCTGACGTTCATGGCCGCGGATCGAAAGGTCGCGCATGCCGCGTTTGCCGATGTGATTTATAGTTCCGCCGGGCGCGATGCCGCGCGTCATCTGTTCCGCGTCGGCGCGAGTCTCGATTCGATGGTCGTTGGCGAACCGCAGATATTGGGCCAGCTCAAGACTGCCTACGCGCAGGCGGCCGAGGCGGGCACCGTCGGCCCGATTCTGCATCGCGCCTTCCACAAGGCGTTCAGCGTCGCCAAGCACGTGCGCAAGGGCACGCTTATCGGTCATGGAGCGGTCTCCGTCAGTTCCGTGGCAGTCGCGCTGGCGGGCCAGATTTTCGACACGTTGAAAGACAAGACCGTGATGCTGATGGGTGCGGGCAAGATGGCGGAGTTGACCGCCCGCCAGTTGAACGCGCTCGGAATCGAGTCGCTGCTGATCACCTCGCGCACGTTCGATCACGCAGTCGCGCTCGCGCGCGAACTTGGCGGCACCGCGGTGCCGTACGACAACTACAAGCCGTACCTCAAGATGGTGGACGTGCTTATCGGTTCGTTCGCATCCACCAAACCGGTGCTGGGCCCCGAGGAATTCGAGTCCGTGATTCGCGAGCGCCGCTACCGGCCGATGTTTCTGATCGACATGGGCGTGCCGCGCAATTTCGACGAGCGGCTCAACGCCCTGCAAAACGTCTATCTATATGACATCGACGATCTCGGCGCGCTGGTTAAACGATCGCTCGGCGATCGCGAACGCGAAGCGGAAAAGGCCGAACAGATCGTCGAGCTCGAACTCGAATCGTTCCTCAGGTGGCTCGCGGGCCTCGACCTGACCCCAACTATCAAGGACATCCGCTACAGTGTCGAACGGCTGCGCGACGTCGAGATGGGACGGCATCGCGGCTGGCTGGCGCAACTCGAACCCGCGGTGCGCGACCGAGTCGAATTGCTTACTCACGGACTGACCAACAAACTTCTTCATCGCATTCTGTCCGGCCTCAAGCATCGCGACAACAAGACCCTCGATGCCGCGTTTGCCGCCGAGGTCGCCCGCCGCCTGCTGGGCGCTGAATTGGACGCGCAGGTCCACGATCTCGACGACGTGGACGACGATGACGACACGGGCATCGAGTGACCGCGCGGCGCGCTGAACCCACCATGTCGCTCAAACCCAAGCTCAAGATCAGAATCGGTTCGCGGCCCAGCCAGCTGGCGCTGGTCCAGACGTCGATGATGCGGGCGCGGGTCGCGGCGCAGATTTCCGACGTCGATCCCGAAATTGAAATCGTCGAGATACGCACCAGCGGCGACAAGCTGACGTCGGCGTCGCTCGCGCAAGTGGGCGGCAAGGGACTCTTTATCAAGGAGCTCGAGCAGGCGCTCGCCGATCGCAGGATCGACGCCGCCGTCCATTCGATGAAAGATCTTCCCGCAGTCCTGCCGGCGCAGTTTTGCCTGGCGGCGGTGCCGGCGCGCGAGAATACCGCCGATATCCTGGTGACGCGCGACGGCTCGGCATTGTCGGCGCTGCCGGCGGGCGCGCGGCTTGGCACCTCGTCCTCGCGCCGGCATTTCCAGGCGCTCAGGATGAATCGGGGGCTTGAGGTTCTGCCGCTGCGCGGCAACGTCGATACGCGTTTGAAGCGCGTCGCCGACGGCAGCTTCGACGCGATCATAATCGCGATGGCGGGGGTGAAGCGGCTGGGGCGGTTGCGCGAGGTGAAGTTCGTCGAGCTCGACGGCCGCGATTTCATCCCGGCCGGAGGGCAGGGCGCGCTTGCGATCGAGATGCTGGCCGGCCGCGACGACCGGGTTTCAAATGAACTCGATCGCGCGCTCAGTGGTATCAACGACCCGCGCGCTTTTTACGAAACCGCGGCCGAACGATCGTTCCTGGCCGCGATCGATGCGTCATGCACGACGCCGGTCGGCGTACGGGCAAGTATCGTAGGCGACACGCTCGCGCTCGCGGCGATCCTGTTCAGTCCCGACGGTGCGCGAGAGCTGTCGGAGTCGATGGAAGAGCCGCTCGCGCCCGGCCTTGCGCCGTCGGCGGCCGAAAATTCCGGCAAGCGGCTCGCGGGAAAAATGCTCGCGCGGGACGCTGCCGCGATTCTTCGGTCCTGAATGAGCGCATCCGCCAAGCATCGGAATCGGGGCAAAGTTTTCCTGGTCGGCGCGGGTCCCGGCGCCTTCGATCTGATCACGATGCGCGGCGCTGACGCTTTACGCCGCGCCGACGTCGTGATTTACGACCACCTGGTGAGTCCGGAACTGATCCGGCTCGCGCCGCCCAAAGCCGAGTTGATTTACGCAGGCAAGCAAGGCGGCGCGGGAAAAAGTATCGAGCAATCCGAATTGAACGCTATGCTGATCGAGCGCGCGCACAAGGGGCGCATCGTGATCCGGCTCAAGGGCGGCGATCCGTTTATTTTTGGACGCGGCGGCGAGGAGGCCGAGGCGCTGGCGCGCGCCAACGTGCGGTTCGAGGTGATCCCGGGGGTCACGTCGGCGATTGCGGGGCCGGCCTTCGCCGGTATTCCGCTGACGCATCGCGAGCACGGCTCGTTCGTCGCGTTCGTCACCGGCCATGAGGACGAAAGCAAAGGCGCGCACACGACGGTTCCGTGGGACGAACTGGTTGCGGCGGCTCGCAGCGGCGGCACGATCGTTATCCTGATGGCGACGGCGCGGATGCGCGCGACGCTGGATCGAATCCGCGCGGCCGGACTTGCGGCGGAAACTCCGGCGGCTGCGGTCCAATGGGCGACGACCGCCGCGCAGAAAACCGTCAGCGCGACGCTCGCCACGCTCGCGGACGAATCCGCGCGTGCCGGAATCGGCGCGCCGGCTGTAATCGTGGTCGGACAATGCGCGGGCCTGCGCGCGCATCTCAAGTGGGTCGAGCGCATGCCGCTGTTCGGCCGCACCGTGGTGGTGACCCGATCGCGTGAGACTGCGTCGGAGTTCGCCACGGCGCTGCGACGGCTGGGCGCGGAGGTGGTGGAATTTCCGACGATCGAAACCGTGGCGCCCAGGAGCTACGCGGCGCTGGACCGGGCAATCGCGCGGCTGTCGTCATCGGCGCGCGATTCCTTCGACTGGATAATCTTCACCAGTGCCATGGGAGTCGAGAGTTTTGTCGAACGGCTGAAGTCGCGCGGCCGCGATATTCGCGAGCTGGGGGATGCGTCGATTGCGGCGATCGGACCGGCAACCGCGGCGCGCCTGGCCGATTATGCGCTACGCGCCGCAGTGGTTCCCGACGAGTATCGCGCGGAGCAGATTATTCCCGCGATTGGAATCAAGCGGATTCGCGGCAAGCGCTTCCTGATTCCGCGGGCCGAAGTTGCGCGCGAGGCGTTGCCCGAAATTTTGCGTCAAAAAGGTGCCAGAGAAGTCGAAGTCGCGCCCGCCTATCGCACCGTCAAGCCCAAGGGCGCGCAAATCGAGCGGATGCGCGAGCTGATCGCGTCGGAGTCGATCGATCTCGTGACGTTCACCAGTTCCAGTACGGTCACAAATTTCTGCGACCTGATCGGCGCGCCGGCGAGCCTGCTCAAAGCCGCGGCGATCGGCCCGATCACCGCATCGACTGCCACCGAGCGTGGATTCGAGGTGGTCGTCAGGCCGGACAAATACACGATTGCGGCTCTGACCGAGGCGATTGCCGAGTATTTCGCGCCGCGCAACGGGCAGGGGTGACCGCAGGGGTGACCCCTGCACCCAGTGTTAAGGCCGCCCGCCGTTGGCGGGCGCGGCCCGTGCTCAGCCCTGCCTCAGGCGCGGAGTTTGCGGGCGACGTCTTTGGCGAAATACGTCAGGATCAAATCGGCGCCGGCTCGCTTGATTGCGGTCAGCACTTCGAGCGTGGCGCGCTCCTCGTCGATCCATCCGTTGATGCCCGCCGCGCGGATCATCGAGTACTCACCCGAGACGTTGTACGCCGCGACCGGCGCGTTGAACTCATTCTTCACGCGCCAGATTAGATCGAGGTAGGGCAGCGCCGGCTTCACCATCACGATATCCGCGCCCTCCTCCAAATCGAGCGCGACCTCGCGCATCGCCTCATCGCCGTTGGGCGGGTCCATCTGGTACGAGCGCCGATCGCCGAATTTCGGCGCCGACTCCGCCGCCTCGCGAAACGGGCCATAAAACGCAGAGGCGAACTTGGCCGAGTACGCCATGATCGCGACCTGACTGAATCCGTTGCTGTCGAGCGCGGCGCGAATCGCGCCGACCCGTCCATCCATCATGTCGGATGGCGCGACGATATCGGCGCCCGCGCGCGCGTGCGACAGCGCCGAGCGCGCCAGCAGCTCGAGCGTCGCGTCGTTATCGACGTCGTTGCCGGCCAGCGCGCCGCAATGCCCGTGGTCGGTGTACTCGCACATGCACACGTCGGTAATCACCGCCATCCCGGGCACGCGCTCCTTGATTTCGCGTATCGCGCGCTGCACCTCGCCGTTGTCGTTCCACGCCTCGCTGCCTTGCGGGTCCTTGCGTTCGGGGATTCCAAACAGGATGACCGCGGGCACGCCGGCGGCCCACGTCTCGCGCGCCTCCGCGACGATGTTGTCGACCGACATTTGCGCCACGCCCGGCATCGCTTCGACTGCCTTCTTCACGCCGCGTCCGGGGCACACGAACATCGGCAAAATAAGGTCGTCGGTCGACAACCGCGTCTCCCGAACCATCCGTCGAATTGTTTCAGTGCGTCGCAGCCGCCGCGGGCGATTGATTGGAAATGCCATAGTTGTTCCCCGGGTGGATTATATAGGACGAGCAAACCCAACCCCTAACCGCTTCCCAATGTGAGAACCGGAATATCGCGGAGAGGAGGGGAGGTGCGGATCAAGCTTTGGGTTTGAGGTGCGAGTCGTAGTACGGGCGCATCGAGCGCAGCGCGCGCATCTGATGATAGGCGAGTTCGTCGTCGGCGTAGCGATGCTCGGGGCCGAGCACGCATCCGGCCCGCGCATGGCATCGCGGCGCGCAATCCGCCTCGACTTCGACGCGATGCGTCACGCATTTGGGGATGTCCCATCCCGAATCGACGCTTACCGCACGGGCGGGACACGCCGGAATACAGGTCCGCGCGGTGCATCGCGGGCATGGGTCGAAGCCGAGCGCGTCGCCCGGTGAATCGAGCTCCTCGTCGAGCAGTAGCGCGGCGCGAAATGCGATCCACGGTCCATATAGAGGATGCACGGTGACGCCGAGGATGCTCGGCCCGGCGACTCCTGCGACTTTGCCCAGCTCGATGAAGTTGAGCGTTGGGCGCCCGTTCATGAACGGGTAAACCGCGGTGCATCGCGCGCCCGATGCGCGAAGCGGGCCGGCCACGTCGCGCTCGACAACTTCGCGAGTGAATTCGTCGAGCGGATTTGCCCGCTCCCACCATCGCGGATGGCGCGCCGCGTGAGATTTGAGCGCATCCCAGAGCGCGCCGCCGCCGTTGCCGATGACGACGATCGAGCGTGCGTGGGGATCGATCGCCGAGGCGCGCGAAATTTCCTTGACCGCGGCCTGGTTGTCGTAGCGCGCCACGGGAATCGCCGCGACCAGGTTGAGTCCATGCGGCGCGGCGGCGCGGCGGATTTTATCGAGAGTCGATGACACGAAAAAATCCTACGGCAACTGGATTGCGAAAATTGCGCCGTCGCCGCACAAGCCGCCCGCCTCGCTCATCCCGTAGAGCGTGTTGTCGAGAATGATGACGTTGTCGATGGGGTTCGCGGCGTCGGGCGCGTTCTGGAAGTCGTAAATTCGGGAGTAGTTGTTGCCGCTCGTGTCGATTTGAAAAACTGTGCCGTTGCCCTTGTTGCCGCCCAGGCGCGTGGTGCCGTAAAGCGTGGTGCCGTTGAGCATCAACGAGCCGTAGGGATTTATGCCGTCGTTGGTCGAGGGATCGCCGAGGTTGTGCAGAATTGTGAAGTCGTTGCCGTTGGTGTGGATCGAAAAAATCACGCCGTTGCCGTATTTGCCGCCGTAGGTCGTCAAGCCGAACAGCGTCGAGTTGTATTGCACGAAAGTGCCGTGGTCGGTGGTCGCGCCGTTGTTCTTGTCGATGCAGTTGGGGGTGCTGTTACCCGGACAACTGAATTGGTGCAGCTTCTTGAATTTCCCGCTGCTCGTGTCGAAAGAGAAGATGACGCCGACGTCATCCTTGCCGCCGGCGCGCGTCATGCCGTAGAACGTCGTGCCGTTGGGGTCGAGGATGAGCTGGCCGTGCGGATCGGCGCCGTGGTTTCCGTCGAAGGAGTGCAGCCTGGTGTAGGTGCTGCTGGACGGGTCGAAGGAGAAGATCGTGCCGTCGCCGGTCGAGCCGCCGTGCTTGCCGCCCTGCGAGGTCATTCCGTATAGCAGGTCGCCGACGGCGACGAAGCAACTGTGCGGCTGATCGCCAACGTTGTTCTTGGTGCTCTTGGGAAAGTCGAACAGGGGCGGAGACGAGTAGCCAGTCCCGTCGTCATTGATGCTGAAGATGGTGCCGTTGTTGTGCTCGCCGCCGGTGAGAGTCGTGCCGTACAGGACTGTGCCGACCAGGGTCATCGCGTTGTGGCGCGGATCGTTGCCGTCGGTCTTGGCGCCGGTGAAGAAGTGATCGACAGCGTAATTCGACCCGTCGGGCATGATATGGAAAATCGTGCCGTCGCCGTTGCCTTGCGAGGTCGTGGTCGAAGTGCGGCCGAACAGCAGTCCCGTGCCGGCGACGTAGGTCAGCGAGCCCTTGGGGTCGGCGCCGTCGTCGATTTTGCATTGGCCGGCGGTGGGCCCGACGCCGAAGGAATAGAGCACGCTCTCGGTGCCGGTGGTGGCGGCCGCGGGAGAGCGGTCGTCGGTGCGTGCCGGCGCTGATATCAGCGATAGCGCAGCGGTAAGAGTCGCGACCGCGGCGAAGATGCATTTGCTATCGAATCGCATGCGAAAAAACATATTCGGGATTCCTTTTCCTTTTGAGCACCGGTCCAGTTCCAGTGTAAGCGAGCCGATTGAGCAAATCGATCCGGGACGGGGCGATCCCGCTAGGCGATCTTGTAGGTGACGAGCGCGTCGGCGATGAGGGCGCCGGACGCGTCGGCGATTTCGACGCTCAGGCTGGCGATGCGCTTGCCCATCCGCTTCACCCGGGCGCGGGCGATCAGGTCGGAATTCACGGCGAAGCCCGTGTAGTTCACCGTGATCGAGATGGTCGCGGTGCGCACGGTCTCGGCGAGAGACCATACCGCGGCGCATGCAGCAACGTCGGCCAGCGAGGCGATCGCGCCGCCGTGAACGGGAGCGGCACGGCCGCCCTCGTTGAGCAGGCGCAAGTCGAACGGCATCCGCACCAGCGCCGCGCCGTTGGCGGCGGATTCGATCTTCAGCCCGAGCATCGCGGCGAACGGTGCGCCTTCAAGCACGCGGACAAAGCGGCTTCGATCCTGGTCGGCCATTATTCTTGCAAACCAAGCGCGTCGGGCAGTTCCGCGAGGTCCGCGATGACGATGTCCGGCGCGGGAATTCCCTCGGGCAGCTGGCGATCGCGCGTGCGAATCCACGCCGAATGCATCCCGACGCCCTTGCTGCCCGCCACGTCGTCGAGCGGAGTATCGCCGACGAACAGGATATCGGCGGGCTCGAGTGCCATCAGGTCGAGAATTTTTTTGAAGATGAGCGGGTTGGGTTTTCGGTAGCCGGTGTCGGCCGAGATAATCACCGCGTCGAAGAGCTCGCGGATGCCGGTGTCATGCATGATGAGGTGGCCGGTCTCGGAATCGTCGAAGTTCGAGATCAAGCCGACGCGCAGGTGCCTGGCGATTCTTTTCATCGCGTCGATTCGCGGCGCCGGCGCCCAGGTGACCTCGCGCACCCGTCCCATGTGGATTTGGCGCAGACTTTCGGCCAGCGGCGCCGCCAGGTCTTCGCCGACGCCGAGCAGTTTGAGCGTGCGCGAGAAGCGCTCGAGGCAGGTAATCTCGATGGCGTCCGCCTTCGCTCGCTCGCTGAATATCTCGCTGTAAACCGACGCGTGCGCCTCCGCGAAGGCGTCAGGGTCGAAGCTTCCGCCCAGCGCCGTTTCCAGCGCGGAGAAGAGCAGGGGACTCGTGCTTCGAATTTCGCGCCCGCGCCATTGCATGACCGGCAGCGCTTCGACATTCCAGTTGACGAGCGTGTCGAACAAATCGATCACGACCGCCTTGTAACGATGCTCAGCCACGCGCGGTCAACGCTCCCGAAGTGCCGACGATTGCGGCGAGGTTCAACAGCAGCACGGTGCCATTGAGAAACACCGACATCCGGTGCAGCCGGTCGAACTCCGCCTTGCGGGCAGCGTCCGGATTTGGATCTTCATAGACGCTGCGGATGGCGTCGGCTCGCGGCAGAATGACCGTGCCGGCATAAAAGGTAATTCCGAGCGCGATTGCCAGCACGAGCGTGGTGGCGCCCCACCACATCCGCGGTCCGCGCACCGCCGTGAAATACACCGCGGGGATGAGGCTGACCGTTCCCGCGACATAGCCGAGCATGTAGTAGCGCGGGAAGATTACGCTGATCACCTGGCCGGCTTCGGCGGCCGGCAGATGCGTGAAAATTGCCGGCGCGGTGAAGAACGAGAAGAAAACAATTCCGCCAAGCCAGCATCCAAGTGCGGCCAGGTAGATCGACAAAATTAAAATCATTTGGCTGTCAGATTCCCTGTTGTTCGCCGGTCAGTTGAGCCAGCGGTTGGGCGCGCCGGGCAGCGGCTGGCGCTCGGAAAATCCACTGTTCACGCTGTGCCATGCGACGACGCGCGGCTCGCCGAACTGCCAGCACAGGAAAACAACTTCGTCGTCCGCGTCATAGGGAAAATCGATCAGCCCCAGGTCGATATCCTTGAGGATGCATCCGAACGATTCGATCTGGGCGGCGGCGTCGGCCATGTTGGTCGCGAACGATCGCAGCTCGGGGTAACGCCCGACGATTTCGCTCATCGTGCAATGCAAGATTGAGGGATCGGTCACCGACAATTCGTCGATCCGCGCGCGCAACGACGTCGCCTGCATCTGCAGTTGGCGCATCAGAATTTCCAGACGTGGAATCAGCTCGTTGGCTTCTTCCTCACTAAATAGCTTATCGAATCCGATATTAGGCAATGTTTCCTCATCAGTAGCGCGAGCCGGTCACCGTGATTAACTTGTTAGATAAGAGGTGACCTTGTCCGCCCCACGGCCATATATTACGGTGAAATTTGGGTTGTGTGGAAGGCGTGGCGGGGTTTGCCCCTACGAGGTTCGATTGGCCTATGGCAGATAAACCGAAAGGGGAAAAACGCTTCGAGATTGAAGAGGATCTGAGCAAGGCTGAGATTCCCGAGGTCCTGCCGGTGCTGCCGTTGCGCGGCATCGTGATCTTCCCGAGTCAGATTCATCCGTTCCTGGTTTCGCGGCCGTCGTCGCTCAAGTTGATCGAGGACTGCGGACAGACCTCGAAGGTTATCGCGCTGGCGGCGCAAAAGAACCCCGAAGACGAGCAGCCCGCGCCCGAGGGATTGTTCCAGCTCGGCACCGCGGTGCGCATCCTCAAGATGTTGCGCTATCCGGATCAGAGCGTGCGGGTGCTGGTGCAGGGATTGGCGCGAATCGAACTCGGCGAGTTCACTCAGCGCGAGCCGTACTTCCTGGCGCACGTGAAGCGGCTCAATGAGCCGGTTACCTCCGACCGGGAAATCGACGCGCTGCACGCGCATCTGGTGAGCCAGTTTACCAAGTTCGTCTCGCTGGTGCCGTACCTGCCCGACGAATTGCAGGTGATGGCGATGCAGGTGAAGGAGGCCAGCCGGCTTGCCGACATGGTCGCCTCTTACCTGAAGATTCCGATCGAAGAGGGGCAGGATCTCCTCGCGACGCTCGACGTTCGCGCGCGGCTGGAAAAGCTGATCGCGATTCTGGGCCGCGAGATCGAGATGCTCGAACTCGGCCATAAGATTCAGTCCCAGGTTCAGACCGAGCTCAACAAAAATCAGCGCGAGTATTACCTGCGCCAGCAGCTCAAGGCGATCCAGAAGGAACTGGGCGAGGGCGACGCGCGCACTTCCGAAGTCGAGGAGATCGAAAAGAAGATCGAAGAGGCGAAAATGTCGCCCGAGGCGCGCAAAGTCGCCGACAAGGAACTCGAGCGCCTCAAGATGATCCCGCCCGAGTCGGCGGAGCACACCGTGGTGCGCACCTATCTCGACTGGCTGGTCAGCCTGCCATGGGGTGTGTCGACCGAGGACAATCTCGACATTCGCCACGCGCGCCAGGTGCTTGACGAGGATCACTACGACCTCGAAAAAATCAAGGAACGCATCCTCGAGTTTCTCGCGGTGCGCAAGCTCAAGCACGACACCAAGGGACCTATCCTGTGCTTCGTCGGACCTCCGGGAACGGGCAAGACCTCGCTGGGCAAGTCGATCGCGCGCGCGCTCGGCCGCAAATTCGTGCGCCTGTCGCTCGGCGGCATCCGCGACGAGGCCGAGATTCGCGGCCATCGCCGCACTTACATCGGATCGCTGCCGGGCCGAATCATCCAGGGGCTTCGCAACGCGGGCTCGAACAATCCGTTGTTCATCCTCGACGAGGTGGACAAGCTCGGCATGGACTTCCGCGGCGACCCGGCGTCGGCGCTGCTCGAGGTGCTCGATCCGGAACAGAACAACACGTTTTCGGATCATTACCTGGACGTGCCGTTCGATCTTTCGAAAGTATTGTTCCTGACCACCGCCAACATGCTCGACCCGGTTCCGCACGCGCTGCGCGACCGGATGGAAGTGCTCGAGCTGCCGGGATACACCGAGGAAGAGAAGCTGCAAATCGTGCAGCGGCACCTGATCCCCAAGCAACTCAACGAGAACGGACTCGGCGATCAGAAGATCGAATTTTCCCAGGAGGCGCTGCAGGAGATTATCCACAGCTACACGCGCGAGGCCGGGCTCAGAAATCTCGAGCGCGAGATCGCGCGGGTCTGCCGCAAGATCGCGCGTTCGATAACCGAGGGAGAAACCGCGCCCGCGATCGTTTCCGGAGCCGACGTGCAACGCTACCTCGGCGCGCCGCGCTTCTTTTCCGAGGTCGCCGAACGCACGAACGAGCCGGGGGTTGCCACCGGGCTGGCATGGACGCCCAACGGCGGCGAGATAATGTTCATCGAGAGCACCCGGATGTCAGGGCAGAAAGGCCTCAACCTTACCGGCTCGCTCGGCGACGTGATGAAGGAATCGGCGCAGGCCGCGCTCTCTTACGTGCGCACCCACGCGGCGGAGCTGGGAATCGCGCCGGACTTTTTCGAAAAATCCGACATCCACGTCCACGTTCCCGCCGGAGCGATTCCCAAAGATGGGCCGTCGGGCGGCGTGACGATTGCAGCGTCGCTGGCGTCGTTGCTCAGCGGCCGGCCGGTGCGATCCGACGTCGCGATGACCGGCGAAATAACGCTGCGCGGCAAGGTGCTGCCGGTGGGCGGAATCAAGGAGAAGGTGCTCGCGGCAAGGCGCGCCGGGATCAAGACGATCATTCTGCCGCGCCGCAACGAGCGCGACCTCGAGGACATCCAGCCCGAAGTGCGCAAGGAGCTCGAAATGATTTTCGTCGATACCGTCGATGAGGTCATTCGGCACGCACTGCGCGACGGCGACGCCGTGCAGGCTGCCGTCGAGCCCGTGCCCGCTCCCGCGGCGGAGCCGGCGCCTGCGCCCGCGGCGGCGCCCACGCCGCCGGCGGCGCGGCGAACCGAGCGGACGGTGCTGAATTAATCAGGATATCGCGAGAAGCTCACCAATCAGCCCGGCATAATCTGGAAAATGATGCGCGCTGCGATGCTGGAACGGTCCAGCCGCGGCGCGTATGTTTTTGACGGCCATCGGGCCCGCGGAAAACTGGTCTCGTGAAGATAGCGATCGTTGCGGCGGAAGCCGCCCCTCACGCAAAAGCCGGCGGTCTCGCCGACGTGATCGGCGCGCTGCCGGGGGCATTGAAGGCGGCCGGCGAGGAACCGTCGCTGATCGTGCCCGGCTACGCTTCGATTGTGGACTGCGTCGAAGCTGCGCCGGTCTTGCGCGACATCACGATGCGATTGGGCGCCGGCGTCGAACGTTTTTCGGTGTTGCGCGCGGCCGATCCGCATGGCGTGCCGATGTACCTGATCGATCATCCCGGATTTTTCGGCCGGCGCGGAATCTATGGCGAGCAGGGCAAAGACTATCCCGACAACCTGCGGCGCTTTGTCTTCTTTGGCCGCGCGGCCGCGCTCGCAGCCGCGGAGATAGTCGCGCCGGACATAGTACATGCTCACGATTGGCATTCGGCGGCCGTGCCGATCGCGATGCGTGCCGACGCCGCGCTGCATCCCCGGTTCGAGAAGGCGCTTTCGATTTTCACGATTCACAATCTTGCATTCCAGGGGATCGGCACACGCGAGGACTTCGCGCTGCTGAATCTCGACGCGCGATATTTTTCGGTCGATTGCCTGGAATTTTACGGCCACTTGAATCTGATGAAGGGCGCTATCGTTATGTGCGACGGCGCGTCCACCGTGAGCCCCGCCTACGCGCACGAAATCACTACCGACCCCGAACTCGGCTTTGGACTGGAGGGAGTGCTTCGCGACAAGGGCGAAAATTTCGTCGGAATCCTCAACGGCGCCGACTACGACGAGTGGAATCCCGCCACCGACCGCGCAATCGCCGCGACTTACACGCCCGCGAAACCCGACGGCAAGCGTGCATGCGCGCGCGCGTTGCGCGATTCACTGGGTCTGCCGACCCGCAACGATTGGCCGATGGTCGGGATGGTCACCCGCATGACCGGGCAAAAAGGCGTCGACTTGCTCAAGGACGCGCTCGACGCCGTGATGCGCCTGGATTTGCAACTCGTCATGCTCGCGAGCGGCGATCCGGTGCTTGAGAAATTCTTCAAACGGGCCCAGGCACGCTACCCTGAAAAACTCCGGGCGATCATCGAGTTCAACGACCCGATCGCCCATCGAATCCAGGCTGGCAGCGACGCCTTCCTGATGCCGTCGCGATTCGAACCGTGCGGACTCACCCAGATGTACGCGCTGCGCTACGGCACGGTGCCCGTGGCGCGAGCCACCGGAGGACTGCGCGACACGGTAAGCGAGTTCGATCCCCGGCGCGCGACCGGCAACGGCTTCGTCTTCGACAAGTTCGACGCGGCTGAAATGGTCGCGGCGATGGGCAGGATGGTGGCGACGTTCAGGGATCGCACGACGTGGCGGCGTCTGATGCAAAATTGCTTTGCGTCGGACTTCTCGTGGGAACGGGCGGCGGGGCAATACCTCGCATGGTTCACGCGGCTGCGAAAAGTTCGCGGCCTCAGCTAGAATCCGGCCGTGGCAACCGCGCTTCGCGAATATCTCGTTTACGCCGACGGCTCCTGTCTCGGTAACCCGGGGCCGGGCGGATGGGGCGTAGTGATCCGCGATCCCGATGGCGTTGAGGCCGAACTCAACGGCCACGATCCTTTAACCACCAACAACCGGATGGAATTGATGGGCGCGATCGAGGGCCTGCGCGCGACCCAACGCGGCGCCCACGTTGTGGTCCGCAGTGACAGCAGGTACCTCGTCAATTCGATGACGCTTCATTACAAGCGCAACAAGAATCACGATTTGTGGAAACTGCTCGACGCCGAAGCGGCGGCGCGACACGTTCGATTCGAATGGGTTCGCGGACACGACACCGATCCGATCAATAACCGCGCCGATGAACTCGCCGTGATGGGTGCGAATGGCCGGCTGGTTGCCGATGGAGCGTTGCCGGAGAAGAAAAAGACGCGCGGTGCGGCGCGAGGATCGAAGACCGGCGACTCAGCCGCGGAGATCGAGCTCATGGGGCGGCTCAAGCCCGGCGAATCGATTCGCGAATGCGCGGGATGCGGCGCGAAGTTTGTAAGCCTCGGCGGCGGCGCCGAAAACGACTTCTGCTCGCACGCCCGCTGCCAGCTTGAAGCGCGCGGCCGCTGACGCGGTCGTTCTCGTTCTGCTGAATGGCGTTACCAGATCGATGGAACCAACGCGTCCGTCCCGCGTATGTAGGCGTCGTACTCTTCGCCAAATTGCGCGCGCATCTCGGCCTCTTCGGACTTCATTCGTCGATGCGCGAAAACGCCCCCGGCGATCAGCGTCAGGACCGCGGTGATTGGCGCTCCGTAGATCAGCGGCCATCCGAACGTTACCAAATATCTGCCCGCGTAGATCGGATGCCTGACGTAACGATAAAAGCCGCTCTTGACGAGCACCGGATGCCCGGCCGTCCTGCCCGAAGTGAAAAATCCGAGCTGAACGCGCGCGCCAAGCGCCAGCCACATCCCCCACAATGCAATCAGCAGTCCCAGCGCGCTGACCCATGCGGGCGCTGAGCCGCCATAAATGTAAGTGCGCTCAAACGGCGCCGCCGCAAACGTCACGAGGATTGGAAGCTGCACGGCGATCCGCTGGCTGAGTTCTTCGTGTGCGGAACTGTCCTCGGCGTCTTCGCGCACAATCAAATCGGCAAAGCGAAAGCCCGCGTATGCCGCCAGGTATGCGAGCACATAGCGATGCTCGGTGAAGTAGGAGGTGATCCCGAGTCCCATCGCGATCGCGCCGACGACGGCTATCAGTAAGATCGCCTCCTCCGCGAAGCGCAGCGCCAGGCTGCGGATGAAATGCGGATGCGCGCTGGGTGTGGCGGCGTCGGCGCTGGCGAGCAACGCGGTGGCCGGCTTCAATCCTCCGGTTGCCTTGCCGTTGGACTGGGGCGCGTCCTGATCCATTTCACTCGCCATCACGCCACTTTTGCAGATGCACTGAGAATGATCAAAGAGAGGCCGCGCGCAAGCCGATCCGCAGCGAGACAGGTGCAGCGGGCCGATTGCGCTGATTCGCGAAAAAGGAAATTTACCGCGAATCTCGAAAATCTATCAATTTGTACTCGCATTCTGCGATTTTCAATAAACCATTGAATTTGATGAGTTTTTACGACCTATCAAGCGGTGGTTGCAAACGGTCAGTTCGAACAGTTGTTGCTAAATCGAGAGTTTTTCTGATGGCACACAGGTTGCTTTACCCACATCAGTCACTGAACACGGGAGGACCTGAACATGAACGCAACGACCAACGAAGCAACCATCGCGGGAATCGCCAACGCCAACGAAGCGGCCGAATCCACCACCGGAGTCCGGTTCGCGCAAAACAGTCTGCTCAGCGAGCTGCCCGGCGTGGTGTTCGGTTTGATCACGCTCGGATACGTCGTCAGTTCGCTGCTGGCATTGGCCTGAAATCGTCCGACGGAATTTACGGGAGGAATTTGAAATGAACGCAACCACAACTGAACCAAGGCTCACGGGAATCGCATCGATCAACCAGGCGGCTGCCGTCAGCGATGTGACTCGGCTCGCACAGTACAACATGCTGAACGAAATCCCGGGCGCGATTTTCGGCATCATCACCGTCGTGTACATCGTGGGTTCGCTGCTCGCACTCGCGCACTAAATCATGGATTCCGTTCTTTCAGGGTCGCGCTTGGCCAGCGTCGCAAACGTGAGCGGGCGCCCGGAGGCTCGGGTTGCGCGGCCGGATTCGGCGCGCGCGGAAATGCGCGATGCGGTGGCGGGCTGGTCCAGCGTCCGCGATACCATCGTGAGCGCCACCCAGATGATCGCGGCCGCCAGCACGATCGTGAACCATGCCATCGCGCGAATTCGCCGCAGCATCGAGTTCAGCTGTTCGACGGTAAACGCCTCGCCGTCGCCGTGTGCGGCCACCTCTTCCTGCCGGCCGATTCTGAACGCCAGTCCGAAGGTGATGTAGGTCTGGATGAAGATGAGCACGAAGGCGAGCGCCAGCTTCAGCTCGAGCACCGAACCAATCCGCGCGAAGTAGTCGAACTTCATCGACGCTTTCAAGTCCGTCAGGCGCGTCGCGCCGCTAATCACAATAATTCCCAGCACCGCGATCGTGAACGGGTTGTAGAACTTGAACCCGGCGATCAGGCTCGAGCGCCGGGCCGCCTCGTTGGGCGCGGTCTCCGCCGCCGGAATAAGCATATAGATGACCGCGAACTGCGCGCCGACGTACGCAGCCATCGCGCACAGATGCAACCACGTCAGGAATTCGCCGCCGATCATCGCCAGGCTATTTTCCGCGGACCTTCATCGAGTCGGCGCAGGGCGAAGCTCGGCGTATGCGTGAAGTCATCGCCGGCCGGCTTCTTGCGCTTCGAGCCAGCGCTCCGCGTCGATCGCCGCCATGCATCCCGTGCCCGCGGCCGTGACCGCCTGCCGATACACACTGTCGGCGACGTCGCCGGCGGCGAACACGCCCTCGATGTTGGTGTAGGTCGATCCCGGTTTCACCTTCAGGTAGCCGACCTCGTCCATCGTGAGCTGGCCCTTGAAGAGCGAGGTGTTTGGCTGATGGCCGATCGCGACGAAGACGGCGTCGGTCTTCACGTCGGTGAGTACCCCGGTCTTGACATTTTTCAACCTGGCGCCGCTCACGCCGTCCTTCGGGTTGCCAAAAATCTCGTCGATTACCGAATCCCAGATGAACGCGATCTTCGGATTGTGGCGCGCGCGATCCTGCATGATCTTCGACGCACGCAACGCGTCGCGGCGATGCACGATGGTGGCTTTGGTGACGAACCTGGTCAGGAAGTTCGCTTCCTCGATCGCAGTATCTCCGCCGCCAATCACGAGCGCTTCCTTCTCTTTGAAGAATGCGCCGTCGCAGGTGGCGCATGCGCTCACCCCGTAACCCATCAAGCGTTTTTCCGATTCGATTCCGAGCAGCTTTGCCGACGCGCCGGTCGAAATGATCACGGCCTCGGCCTTGACCAGCTTGCCGTCCACCACCAGCTCGAAAGGCCGCTTGCCCAGGCGCGCCTCGGTCACTGCTCCGGTCATGAAACGCGTGCCGAAGCGAGTCACCTGGCGCCGGAACACGTCCATCATCTCGGGGCCTTGGATGCCGTGCTCGAAGCCGGGATAGTTCTCGACCTCGGTGGTGATGGTGAGCTGGCCGCCGGGTTCATTTCCTTCGATCAGGAGCGGGCTGAGATTGGCGCGCGCGGTATAGAGCGCCGCAGTTAGTCCGGCGGGACCGGAACCGAGGATTACGACCTTGTTGATTTCGTCAGCCATTTAATCTGTCCTGAGCAATACTTTGAGATGTTTTGTTGAACTGGAGTCATGAGTTTATTGTATATTCGCGGGCGGTCAACATAAGCTCTAATCACTTCCTTCAATGGCGGGCAAGAAACAATCCCAAAAGCCGAGCGCCGTCGCCACGCGCCTGACGCATCTTGATGCCCGCGGGCGAATCCGGATGGTCGATGTCGGCACAAAACCGGTAACCCGGCGCGAGGCGATCGCACGCGGCCAAATCCGGATGGCGCCGGCGACCCTGCAAGCTATCGTCGGCGGGAAACTCAAAAAGGGCGAGGCGCTGGCAGCGGCGCGCATCGCGGGAATAATGGCGGCGAAACGCACCCATGAGATGATTCCGCTCTGCCATCAGATCCCGCTCGAAGTCGTCGAAATCGATTTCAGGCCCGATCCCGCCGGCTCCTCGATCCAAATCCAGGCGCGCACCGTCACCGACGCGCGTACCGGCGTCGAGATGGAAGCGATGGTCGCGGTGACTGCGGCGGCATTGACGATTTACGACATGGCCAAGGCAATCGATCGCGCGATGGAAATCGGCGGAGTCCGGCTGGTCGCAAAACGCGGCGGCCGCAGCGGCGACTTCACCCGCGCCGGCGAGCCGCCATGGCCGGCGCATTGAGCGCGCCGATCGCGCCAATCGCGCGCGCAGTCCTCAAGCGCGGCCGGGAAGGACCGGTCCGCGGCGGCAATCCGTGGATCTTCTCGCAAGCGGTCGAGCGGATTGAACCGCCTTCGATCGAAGCCGGCGCTCCCGTCACCGTGCACGACGCCTCGGGCGTGCTGCTCGGCATGGGTTACTGCAATCCGGCGACGACGATCGCAATCCGGATGCTTGCGTGGGGAGAGGCGCCCCCAATCGAAGAACTGGTTGCGCGCCGGCTCAGCGGCGCACTTGAACTTCGCCGCCGTTTCATCCGCGACGATACGAATTCGTACCGCCTCGTCAACGGTGACGGCGATGGGCTGTCGGGCGTGGTCGTCGATCGGTTCGGCGACGTGCTGGTCGTGCAAATCCTGACCGCCGGCACGGACCGGATGCGCGCGACGATTGTCGCCGCGCTCAGCGATCTGCTTCATCCGCGCTCTATCATCGAACGAAGCCACGGCGCGGTGAGAAAGCAGGAAGGCCTCGACGACCACGCCGCGGTTTTAGCCGGCGAAGCTGTGACCGGGACGATCGCGGCCGAGAACGGAATTAAACTCAAGATAGATTTCGAGCACGGGCAGAAGACCGGTTATTTTCTGGATCAACGCGATAACCGCGCGATGGCGGGCCGGATCGCGTCCGGGGCGCGGGTGCTCGACGCGTTCTGCTACCAGGGTGGATTCTCGATGGCGGCGATTGCGGGCGGCGCCGCGCGGATCGTCGCCGTCGATACCTCTGCGCGGGCGCTCGAAATCGCGCGGCAAAATCTCGAACTGAACGAGTACCCCGCCGGCGCCGTCGAGTTCGTTCACGGCGAAGCGGGCAAGTTCATGGCCGAGACGGCCGAGCGCTTCGATCTGATCGTGCTCGATCCGCCGCCGCTGGCGCGCAGCCGAGGCGATGCGGACCGGGCGGGGCGGCTATACGTGGAACTCAACTCGGTGGCGATGCGGGCGCTGGCGCCGGGCGGACGTCTGATGACGTTTTCGTGCTCGACGCATTTCCGCGCCGAGGATTTCGTCCGTGCGGTGCGATTTTCCGCATCCAACGCCGGGCGCAAGCTTCGCTTGCTTGCGCATCTGGGGCCCGGCCCGGACCATCCTGTGCTGCTCGGTCACAGCGAGGGCGAGTACCTGACCGGCCTGTTGCTGTCGGATCTGTAATTCGCGGATCCCACCGTGGCAGGGGTGACCCCTGCACCCAGTGTTAAGGCCGCGCTCCGTTGTCGCGCGCGGCCCCTGCCAACGGCTTAATACTGCGCTGCCGTCGCCACGGCCAGGGGTAACCCCTGCACTTTAGTAAGAAGAGAAGATGCTGGCTTCGCCCTGTTAGAACTTTTTTTGTGTCATTCTTGAGCGGAGCGAAGAATCCCGGATCTTAGCCCGCCTGTTATTTCACGGGAGGCGTCACGGACACGCGGTGGCCGGCTGCAACGCGGCTGGTAGGTGAGGGTTCTGCGACCGCATCACAAAAGCGAGCGGCCGCATGGCGGGGCGCGCGGGAGTTCGCCGGGATCGTAGGTGGAACGCGCCGGGCACAGCCGCACGAGCCGAGCTTCCGGTAGACAACGCCTGCGTGGTAGGTTGCAGGCTGCCCCGTCAATAGGGGGCAGCCCCTTTTTTCAGGAGCTGGCATGCCACTGTACATGGATGTTCATAACCTCCAGGGAGTAACCGCGGAGCAGATTGACCAGGCGCACGTCGCCGACCTCAAGGAGCAGGGGAAGTACGGCGTCAAGTATCTCAAGTACTGGTTCAACGAGAGCCACGGCAAGGCTTTCTGCCTGGTCGATGCGCCCAGTGCGGAGGCGGCGCAGTTAGTGCACCGCGAAGCGCACGGCCAGGTCGCAGAGAGAATTATCGAGGCCGATCCCGAGCTGGTAGAGGCATTTGTCGGCGGAGGAGAAACGAGTCCGTCAGGAGCGGTCCTCGTCCCTGGTGGCGCCGGCATCGAGCGAGACTCTGCCATCCGGACCATTCTCTTCACCGATATCGTCGGCTCGACGAATGAAGCCTTGGGAGACGATGCGGGCATGGCCCTGCTAGACGTCCACAACACGATCGTCCGCGACGCTCTGGCCGCGGCAGACGGCCGCGAGGTCAAGCATACCGGCGACGGCATCATGGCGTCCTTCGTGTCGGCGGCGGCGGCGGTTCACTCCGCAACCCGGATTCAGCGCGCCCTCGCCAAGCATCGGGAGGAGCACACAGAGCATCCACTCAAGGTTCGGATCGGCGCCGCGGCAGGCGAGCCCGTCGAGCGTGAGCACGATCTCTTCGGCGCGACGGTGCAACTGGCCGCGCGGCTTTGCGCCCACGCCGAGCCCGATCAAATTCTGGTGTCGAACGTGGTTGCCGAGTTGTGCGTCGGAAAGGGCCTGCCCTTCAATGACCTGGGAGAGGTTTTGCTAAAAGGTTTCAGTCACCCGATCCGGGTTCAAGCTGTCGAATGGTCCGGCGCAGCATAGGACTCTGCGGCAACCCCATAGAATCCTACAACTATGGGATTTGAATTGGCGACGATCTCCCCGCAGCGAATCGAGACGTTCAGGTGAGTCTAACTACCGTCTCCGGCCCAGATTTCCTTGAGTGAGCGATCGGGACAAGAGCTGCTATGGCTTGATGTTCTGGTTTAGGTGGAACAAGTTGCCGGGGTCGTACTTTCTCTTGATCGACACCAGCCGGGTGTAGTTGTCCTTGTAGTTATCCCTGATGCGGCCCTGGTCGTCACCGGCCATGAAGTTGACGTATCCACCGGCCAGCGAGTGGGGCTCCAGCGCCTTGTAATAGTCCTTCACCCACTTGATGTTCTTCTGGTTGTCGGCGGGATCGGGCCACATGCCGGCGATCGTTGTCGCGAACTTGGCGTCGCGGTAGGCGAACGCGGTCGCATCGGAGGGAACACGGTTACAGGCGCCGTTGATCGGATAGATGTGCATAGTCGAATTCACAACCGGCACCTTCGGCCCGAACTGGGCGTGTGCCGCAATCGCACCGTCCGTTAGCTCGGTCGCGAAAGAGGACTTCCAATAGTGCTGCAGGCCCGGCGGGAGTAGCGGGTCGAACAAGCTGTTCATCGCATAGAAGGGCATCGGTGCAACCATCTCGGCCACGGCCTGCGCAGGCTTTCGGAACGCCGCCATCTGGTTCTTGCCGTCCTTGAGTGCGCCGGCCCAGCAGGCCACGATCGCACAGAAGGTCTTGCCGTGCTCCTTCTTGGGGATGAAAGGCAGCGGCGGCGCGATCTGAAACGCCGGGAAGAGTCCCATCTGCTCCGGCGCTGTCGCCACGTAGTCGCGGTAGAAGCTGAGCACGTCACGCGCCTTGTCGACTGGATAGAAGAAGAGGCCCGCGACGACGTCCTTGACCGGGTGCAGCTGGAATTCGAACGATGTCACAACGCCGAAGTTGCCGCCGCCACCGCGCAGCGCCCAGAACAGGTCTTCATTCTCCCTGGCGCTGGCGACGACGAATCGCCCATCGGCGGTGACGACGTCCGCGGACAGCAGGTTGTCGAGCGAGAGACCAAAGGCTCGCGACAGGTAGCCGATTCCGCCGCCCAGTGTGAGGCCGGCGATCCCGGTGCTCGCGATGATCCCGCCGGTGGTCGCCAGTCCGAAGGCGTAGGTGGCGTGGTAGAAGTCGCCCCAGGTGCAACCGCCCTCGGCTCGCGCCGTCTGCTGGCGGGGATCGACGCGAATGCCATTCATCCTGCCCAGGTCGATTACGACGCCGGCGTCGCAGGTGCCGAAGCCGGGTACGCTGTGCGAACCACCTCGCACCGCTAGATCGAGTCCATTGTCGCGGGCGTAGTCGATGCCCGCCATCACGTCCTCGACGTCGACGGCCCTCACGATGACCGACGGGCGCCGGTCGATCATCCCGTTGTAGACCTTGCGCGCCTCTTCGTACTCCGCGTCACTTGTCGTTATCACCTGACCACGAGCGCGCGCTCGCAACATATCGACCGTCGGCTTTCCCATTGCGATAACTCCTTGCGCGGGTGAATCGAGCCAACAATGCCACCAAGACACAGTTACCTCAAGGAGTGGCGGACTGATTGCCGCAAGCAGGCCCGGCGGGGCGGATGATAGGTGGAGCAAAGGCGGCTAGAACCTTGCGGACATAAGCCATTCGGTCTATACGGCGGGTTGGAAGCGGAGAGTTAAAACGGAAATTGTGGCTCAGTCACGAAAAATTGTGACTCAAGCACGAAGATGACCGGGGCAATCCCGCAGTGGCGAGCTCATCCGCCGTTGCGGCTGCGCGCGCTCAATGCGGCCGGCCGCACCGCGCAGAGATTGGGCTTCGGGCGCGCGCCGCTCGATGCGGCGTCGCTGATCGAGGCCGCACGTGAGGCGACCGGGCTGGAAGACTTCGGTCCCGACCGCTTCCGCATCGGTCTGCGCACGCTGATCGAGTCTCTGGAACACGAAAGTCGCCTCAGCCCGATGGGACGCGTCGGGGCCCGACGCGAGTTCGTGGGCCATCTGGTCAACCGGCTGCGCGTGCTGGACTATCGCAAACGCCATCCGGAAGTGGCGGCGGAAGAGATCCGCAGGCCGCTGTTCGTCATGGGGATGGCGCGTACCGGGACCACGCATCTGTTCGGGATGCTCGCGCAAGACCCGGCGAATCGCGCGCCCCAGACCTGGGAGGTATCCAATCCCTGTCCGCCGCCCGAGACGGCCACCTACGACAGCGACCCGCGCATCGAGGAGGCCGAGCGGCGCTTCGGATCGATGAAGCGGGCGATCCCCGGTTTCGACGCGATTCATCCAGTGAGCGCACGGCTTCCGCAAGAGTGCCTCATGATCCACGCGATGGACTTCCACAGCATGCTGTTCGAGGCAATGTACAACGTTCCGTCCTACGAGCGCTGGCTGGAGCTTCAGGACATGCGGCCGACGTATCGGTTACAACGCGATTTTCTTCAGCATCTGCAGTCGCGCTGTCCGGGGGAGCGATGGGTGCTCAAGTCGCCGGCCCATCTGATGACGCTCGACGCACTGCTCGACGTGTATCCCGACGCGATCATCGTTCAGACGCATCGCGACCCGCTCGAGGTGATCGGCTCGGCCGCCAGCCTTCACTGCACGCTGCGTTCCGCCTCGTGCGACGGAATCGATCCGCACGACGTGGGACGAGACCAACTCGACTTCTGGTCGCGTCATCTGGACCGTGCGATCGCGATCAGGGACGGCAGCGCGGACCAGGCGAGCCGGTTCTTCGACGTCCAATTCGAAGACCTGCTCTCGGATCCGCTGGGATGCGTCCGGCGCATCTACTCGCACTTTGGGATGGATCTGACGGACGAGGCGCAGGCGCGGATGGGCAAGTTCATGGCGGAAAACGGGCGCGAGAAGCATGGCGTGCATCGCTACCGGCTGGAGATGTTCGGGATTGACGCTGCAGAAGCATCCGATCGTTTTGCCGCCTATTGCCGGCGTTTCGCCGTCAAGCGCCGAACCGGGCTCGGCGGATAACGAGCAGACCCCTGACCCACGATCGACGCGCTCGCGCGCCGAGGACTTCGTGCGAGCGGTGTGGCTTGCCAAGACCGCCTGATTGCTTGAGTATAGAGCAACTTTTTCCGCGGGATTGGCGCAATGGAGCGAAACCTCCACGCATACAGCTTAATCAAGACGCTATTTGTTCTAATCGCGCTCGCGACCGCCGCGTGTCATCGCGAAGTTGCTTTGCCGCCGTTGCCGCTTAGCAATATCACGCTGACCGACAAGTTTTTCGATGTATGGCCGACCAGCCCGACGCGCGCGTTTGTCGTCGGCGATCGGGGCAAGGTGCTGTTGACCGAGGACGGCGGCCGTCATTTCAAGCGGATCGACATCGGCACCCAGCTGGGTGTCTTCGGAATCCAGATGACCGACGATCGCAACGGTTACCTGTGCGGGCAGGACGGCCTGGTGATGCGCACGCGCGACGGCGGCAAGAGCTGGGAGCGTCTGAACTCGCGAACCAACCTGTTCATTTTCGGCCTGTCGTTTCCCGACGCGCTGCATGGCTTCTTTGTTGGCGACCGCGCGCTGGTGCTGAGCACGACCAACGGTGGCGAGAGTTTTACCAAGCGCCAGTTGCAGCGGCTCTTTCCGCAGGAGCTGTCCGACTACGCGCTGCCGTACGAGGAGCCGGTGCTTTACAGCGCGAGTTTCCTCGACGTCGATCACGGATGGGTGGTTGGCGAGCTCGGGCGGATCTGGGCGACCGAAAATGGCGGCAAGAGCTGGCAGGAGCAGCAGCAACCACTGGTGGCGCAATGGAAGCGTCCGCTCGGACCCGGCGACGATGCGCGCTTCGCGGATTTTATACTGCCGACTTTGTTCAGCGTCTCGTTCCGCGATCAAAAACATGGCGCGGCGTGCGGACTGGAGGGATGGGTGGTGGAGACCGACGACGGCGGCAAGAGTTGGCGGTTTGCCCATCAGGCGGACAAGCCGGGCGCGGCGCCTGACACGCTGGTTCCGGGAGCGGCGCAGATTCCGGCGCGCGATCCGCTGTTCTCGATCGATCTGTTTGCCGGCGACCAGGGAATCACCACCGGACTGACGGGCACCGTGCTTCGCCTTCAGCCCAACGGCGCATGGGCGCACGATCCGAGCGTGCCTGCGATTCCGTTCCCGTTCAGCCAGGTGCGGTTCTTCGACGCGCAGCACGGATGGATCGTCGGCTACGGCACCATCCTTTACACCGAGGACGGCGGCAAGACCTGGCGCCAGTGCCGGGGTTGAACGCGAACGCGCGAGTGCGGGGAATCCGGAGAACCCAATGACCTGGTATCGGTTTGGCGAATGGATTCTGCGCTGGCGCTTCATCGTGCTGGCCCTGGTCGGCGTGCTCACCGCATTCTTCGGCTACTTCGCGGCGCAAACCCAGCTGGTTACCAGCTTCGGCGAACTGCTCCCGCAGAACCATCCGTTCATCCAGGTCGCGCACAAGTACGACCAGTACTTCGGCAGCGTCAACAACGTCACGATCATGATCGAGGCGAAAGAGGGGACGATCTACACCCCCGCGATCATCGGCAAAATAGTCCAGATGACGCGCGACATGGATGTGGTTTACGGCATCCAGCACGGCTCGGTGCGCTCGGTCGCGACTTCCAGCTATTTCCGCCCGCTGGCCGGCGGCGTGATTCTCAACACCCCGGTGCTGCCCAACGGCGACATTCCCAAGACCGCCGGCGAGCTGGATGAACTCGAGAGCAACGTCCACAAAAATCCCGGCGTGATCTTCGGCCGTTTCGTTTCGCTCGACGACAAGGCGGCGGTGATCGAAGGCAGCTTCCTCGAAACGCGACTCGACTACACGCGCATCTTCGACGAGATTCGGCGAAACGTGGTCGAGCCGGAGCGCGACGAGTCGGTGCATATTTACTACGGCGGACAGCCGATCCTTTACGGATGGGTGTATCACTACACGCCGGAATTTCTCTGGATCTTCGTCGCCACGGTGCTCGCGGTCTGGATGCTGCTCTATCTTTATTTCAGCGATTGGCGCGGTGCGCTGCGGCCGACGATTTCCGGCGTAATTTGCGCCATCTGGGGGCTCGGCTTCATCCGGCTGCTCGGTTTCGGACTCGATCCGCTGGTGCTTGTCATTCCGTTCCTGATAACCGCGCGCGCCGTCAGCCATTCAGTGCAAATGCACGATCGGTACTACGAAGAGTTTTACCGTCTGCGCGACAAGGAAAGGGCTATCCTGTCGTCGTTTTCCGAGCTGTTCGTTCCTTCGCTGTCGGGTATTTTGGCCGATGCGTTCGGCGTGCTCATCATCCTGCTCGTGCCGGTTCTGTTTCTGCAGAGGCTCGCGATCACCGCGAGCTTCTGGATCGCCGCGATCATCGTGAGCGAGCTGATACTCAATCCGATCGTGTACTACTACCTCGACCCGCCGCGCATCGAGGTGATCGAGCGCCGCGAGCATGGCTGGTTCAAACGATTGCTGCAGTCAATCGCCAAACCGATGCTGGAAAGGTCGGGCCGCATCACCACCTTCGCCGCCACGATCGTGGTGATTGTGCTGTGCGCGTTTTTCTGGACCGGACTCAAAGTCGGCGACCCGTCGTCGGAATCGCCGATTCTGTGGCCCAACTCGCCGTATAACCGTTCGATGGCCGCCATCCAGAGCGAGTTTGGGGCGATCGAGCAGTTCGTGGTTGTCGCGGAGCTTGCCCGGCGCGATTCGCTCAACGATCCCAAGCTGTACCACGTCATGGACGAGTATGAGCGCTACATGGAGCGCGATCCGGCGGTTGGGCGCACATTCTCGGTTGCCGATCTGCTGTCGAACGGAGGCTCCGCGCTCAGGGAATTCCAGCCCAAGTGGAATGTGCTGCCGACCACCACGCGCGGCACCGGACAGCTGCTCGGCGGATTGCTGGCCGGCGCGTCTCCGCTGTCGACCGCCTACATCATCACGCCACGGCGCGACGCCACCCAGATTACGGTGTATTCCAAGGATCGCGAGGGCGAAAACGTCCAACGAATCGTGTTGCGCAGCCAGCGATTCTTCGACGAGCCCAGGCATCACGTGCCCGGCGTGACGTTTTCTCTCGCCGCCGGAATAATCGGCGAACTCGCCGCCGCCAACCAGGAAATCATCGACAATGATCTTCTACTCAACGTACTCGCGTTCGCCACTATCTACATAATAATACTCATAACCTATCGCTCGTTCATGGCGGGACTCTATTTGCTATTCCCGCTGGCGCTCGCCAACGCCGCGATCAATGCCTTCATGGGCGCGCATGACATCGGTATCAACATTAATACTCTGCCGGTAGTCACTGTCGGCGTCGGGTTTGGAATTGACTATTCCATCTACATAGTAAGCCGGATTATCGAAGGACTGGCGCTGGGCGGCGATCTCAAGGGCAGTACCTATACTGCCTTGATCACCTCGGGGAAGGCCGTCGCATTCACCGCACTGACGCTGGTCGCGTCGGTTCTGTTCTGGTACTGGTCGAGCATCCGCTTCGACGCCGAGATGGGGCTGCTGCTGGCGGTCTGGATGTTCGTTTCGATGCTTGGCGCCATGACCATTCTGCCCGTCTTGATCGTGACTTTCGATCCCGCCTTCATCCGCCGCGAGAAGGAACGCACGATCGCATCGAGGCGCCCCGACCTGGAAAGCCGCACGCTGGCCGCATTTTCCTGATGATCGACTCTCATGAAAAATCCAATTCGGTGGCCGCGATGAAACTCGTGGTTCATCATCAATGAACTCGGGCCCGATCATCCGCGCGGAAGAACTGCGCAAGCGCTACGGCCAGCGCGTGGCGCTCGACGGTGTATCGTTTACCGTCAACGCCGGCGAGATCGTCGGCCTGCTCGGTCCCAACCGCGCCGGCAAGACCACCACGCTCTCGATTCTGTCGGGCGTGATCGCTCCGGACTCGGGCCGCGCTTCGATTGCCTCTTACGATCTCGCCGCCGCGCCGCGCCTGGCGCGCCGTAGCCTGGGCCTGGTTCCGCAATCGCTCGCGCTTTACCCCACGCTCACCGCGCTTGAAAACCTGGTGTTCTTTGGACGGATACAGGGGATGGCCGCGCATGAGGCTTTGAGCCGCGCGCGCAGTTTGCTCGAGGAAGTCGGGCTGAGCGATCGCACTGACGATGTGGTAAACGAATTTTCCGGTGGCATGATGCGCCGGCTGAACATCGCGTGCGGAATGGTGCACTCTCCGGCGGCGATCATGCTCGACGAGCCAACCGTCGGTGTCGATCCGCAATCGCGTGGGCGGATCTTCGCGGTGGTCGAGGCGGCCAAGCAAGCAGGCGGCGCGATCCTCTACAGCACGCACTATATGGAAGAAGCGGAACGGCTATGCGACCGAATCGTGCTGATCGATCACGGGAAAATAGTTGCACAGGGCACCGACCGGGAACTGATCGCATTGGCGGGGACGGAACCGCGAATCGATATCACGACCAAAAGAGCGCTGCCGCCCGGATGGTCCGGCGGGATCACGGGCGTGGGCGAGCTGCCGTGGGAGGGCCTCGACGGCTTGGGGGCTGCGGCCACGCTGCGCACGCTCGACCAGGTGCCCGACGTGATTCGCCGGGCCGCCGAGATTGGCGGCGAGGTCGTCGAGTTCCGCGTCCATCGCCCCAATCTCCAGGACGCTTTCCTGAAACTCACCGGCCGCGCGCTTCGCGATACGCCATGAACATGATGCGCGCCACCACCAACGGACGGGTTGCATGAGGCGATGATGCTGCGCGCGGTGTGGCTGACTATCGGCAAGGAATTCCTGCTCATCCGGCGCGACCGCGTCGGCTTGTTCATGCTGCTGATTGCGCCAATCGCGGTAATCGCTGCCGCCGGTTTTTCGCTGGCGAAGATTTACGGCGGCCGAACCGCTCCGCGCGGCGAATATTCGGTGGCCATTCTCGACGAAGACCACGGCGCTGTCGCGCGCGCGATCCTCGACGCAATTGCGCATCGGCCCGAGCTCTCGGTGATTCATTGTTCGACCCGCCGCGAGGCTCAGCAGACTGTCCGCGAGCAAAAATTGGCGGTGGTCGGAATAGTCATTGCTCCCGGAACCACCGATGCGATCGAACATGGCCACGGCGCGCAGCTCATTCTTTATACCGATCCGGTCAAGTACCTGCAGACCACAAATATCGAGCTGACGCTTGCGGAGTTGTGCCGGCAAATCAGCGCCGGCGCCGCCGCCCAGGCGCAGGCGCAAGCCGCCGAACAAGCTCGCAACTTGACCCGTCAGCTCGAGCAAGCGCGCGAGTCCGCCGAGCAAGCGCGCGCCGAAGCCGCTCGCCTCGGCGCCTCGGCCGCCGCATCGCGCGCCGCGCTCGCGGCGCGGATTCGCGCGCAGCTCGAGACTGCTTTGACCAACGCGCGCGATCAAACCAGGGGCGCGCTCGACGCCGAATTGAATCGGATTCAGCGCAAGATCGACGCCGACGCCGCCGCGCAGCAGGCGAAACTCGATGAGCTTAAGGATTATTTGAAGCGCCTCGAGATCGCGCACGGCCAGTTCGAGACATGGTTCGGCAAACTCCAGCAACTCGCCGGCAGCCACGCCGCCGACATCCCGCCGCCGCCGGCCATCCCGACTCTGCCGGCCGATCTGAATCTCAGCGCGATCAAGCTCGAACCCGGCGCGGATTTCAAGGACGTCCGGACCAGGCTTGAAGGCGCGCTCACGATTGCGCCGATCGATCTTAATCTGCCCGAGCTGCCGGCGATGCCAAAAATCCCGGCGGTCAACATTCCGGTCCTGCCTCGAATCGATTCGAGCCTCGCGATTCCCGGCACGCTCGGATACGTCGAGGTCGATTTGACCGGCAGGGAAAACGGCGCGGTGGCGGGATTCAATGCATTCGATCTCCAGGTGCCGGGCTTCGCCGTGACCTTTCTCTTAATCGGTATGTTGATGGGGGTGTCGCTGGCGCTGATCAACGAGCACGATTGGGGCACGCTCAAGCGTCTGCGCTCGGCGTCGGCGCCGCTGTGGACTACGCTCATCGGAAAGTTGCTGGCCCGCTTCGTGGTCGGCTTCGTCCAGATGGCGGTGCTGTTCGCCGCCGGATACGCGCTGTTCGGGATTTCGCTCGGGCGCACGCCGGCCGCGCTGATGATGCCCGCGGCGGCGATCGCTTTCGCAGGCGCGGCGTTCGGATTGATCGTCGCCGGAGTGGGGCGGACGCGCGACGCGATTCTGCCGGTGGGTGCAATTGTGATCATGACGATGGCGGCGGTCGGCGGATGTTGGTGGCCGATCGATTTGGAACCCGCCTGGATGCAGCAGGTCGCGCTGGCGCTGCCAACCACGTGGGCGATGCGTGCCTTCAATGATTTGATGATCCGCAACCTCGCCGCGTCGAGCGCGCTGGTTCCGGCCGCTGTCAACTTCGGATTCGGGATCATCTACACTGTTGCAGGCGTCGCAATCGCGCGCCGGCGTTTCGGCTGATCGCGCAACAATGGAGCGCTTGCCAATTGAAAAAATTTGCAAATGAATCTCGCGCCTTCCTGACGCGCACGCTGATTGCGATCGCCGGCGCAGTCGTGCTGATTGTTTTCGAACCGTGCGCCGCCAGCGCAGCCGCGATGCGATTCAAGATCGACGTTGACCGCAGCACGGTAAGCGTGTCGGTCGCGGAGCCGGCCGCCTTCATCCGCGGCAGCGCGACCGGGACGTTTCGCATAATCGACGGCGCGGTGAGCGGCGATCCCGCCAACATCCCGGGCACCGCGAAGGTGCGGATACTGATTGACGCATCCAGCTATCGCAGCGACCATGTGTCGCGCGATCGAGCTGTCACCGAACAATCGCTCGAGGCGGACAAATTTCCCACCATCGGATTCGAGAGCAACAGCGTCGTCGGCGTCGTGATGGGCGGTCACAACGAAGGCACCGCGATAGTGACCGGCTTCCTTACCCTTCACGGCGAAGCGCATGCCATGACCATGTCTGTCCACGCGGCGCTCGACGCGAACGGCGTCTTCAGTGGCGACGGCGAAGTGAAGTTCAATTACGAAGATTTCGGCGTCAAGGTCCCCGGCGTTTTGTTTGGCGCGATTCTGGCCGGCGATGAGGCGACGGTTCGCTTTCACATCGTAGCGGTGAATGCCGCAACGCCGGCTCGGGACGCCTCGCCCGCCGCTGCGACTGCGCCTTAGCAGTAATCTCCGTTTGTCCCCGCGGCCATCCATCAACTACAAGCTTGAGCATGGTGGAATTAGCGATTGCTCCGCGCGGCGCAAAACTTCCGGCCGCGGTAACTGAGTTGGCATCGGCGATCGAAGCCGACGGCGGTGCGGCGCTCGCCGCCTATCAAGAGCCGATTGGCGATCACTGGCATCTGTTCGCGATGCTTCCGATTGCGAAAGTGGAGGCGACGCCGTATCAACGCGACCTCTCGCCGGCGCACCTCAAGCGAATGATCGAAGTGATGAAGAAGCTCGATCGTTTTACCGAGCCGATCGTCGCCGTTCACTCCGCCGGCACTTACTGGACTCCCAATGGCAACCATCGCCGCGCCGCCGCGGTGAAATCCGGCGCCAAAATGATTCCTGCGATCGTGATACCGGACCCCGAGGTCGCCTTTCAGATCCTCGCGCTCAACACCGAGAAAGCGCACAACCTGCGCGACAAGGCGCTCGAGGTAATTCGGATGTATCGCGCGCGTCTCGAGGAGCGGCCCAAATCCGCCGAGAAGGACTTCGCCTTCGAGTTCGAGCGTGCGCATTACATCACGCTCGGCCTGCTTTATGAAAAGAAACCCAGGTTTTCGGGTGGTGTTTACGCGCCCCTGCTCAGCCGCGTGGACGGATTCCTGACCAAACCGCTCAAGGATGCGATTGACGATCGCGAGGAGCGCGCAGCCCAGGTCGAGCGCGCCGACGAATTGGCGGTTGAACTGGTGGCCGCGGGCAAGCAGCGCGCCCTGATGCATCCTTATCTGAAGAACTTTATCGTCGCGCGATCCAATCCGCTCACGCGTGCGCGAAAAAATCTTCCGACCTGCAAGGCGGCGCTGGCAAGTCTGATCAAGGCGCTCGAGGAATTCGATCTGGGCAAAATCCACTTCGGGCAGATTCGCGATGCGGCCCAAATCGCTGCCGCCACCTCGGTCGCCGACCCCGGCTGAGCTGTCAGAGGTTTGGTTTCGCCGCCCACAATCCGGAGAACGTATGCTGAGTAACATTGAAGCCGACGATTTTCCATACTCCGTCCAATTTTACGAGTGAGATCTTGATCTCCGCCGGGCCGCGGTCGAATTCGGCCTGCGCCACGTAAATGGCGGTGATGGTCCTTCCGCGGGGCCAATTTAAATCGATGTTCGCCTCGCCTTTCGATCCGTCGTACTTTTTCAGCGGACCGAGTGATCGAAGCACTCCCATCATTAAATGCAGATCTGCTGGATCTTTCACCGTAGCCATGAATTGAGGACTGGCACGGTCGGTAAGGTCCTTTTCGTTCCACTGGGACGTGATTGCGACGATTGCAGCGTCCGCGTACGTCTTGCTCTCCTTGTCGAGCCCGCGTCCCGTGTACGCGATAATTGAGACGAGGATTATCAGGAGAAGGAAGACGGCGACGCACAAGCCTCCAAATATCTTTAATACTTTTTTCAAGGAGGGTGACTATTAGCTATCTGGTCTGCATGATGAGATCCAGTAGCACACCTCCGCGGCCGCTTCACTCCAGACCAGGTGTTCGGTAGCCACGAGCGGGCGGCACTATGGCCGTCAATCTCAAGATGTTAGGGTTTCCAGCGTACCGGGAATTCTCAGTAGCGAGAGAGGAAAAGGAGCCTGGGGCGTCAATATGTCATTCAACGAATATGCCTCCTTCGACGGCCTGACCCTGGGCCGCATGGTGCGAGAGCGCAAGATCACCCCGGCTGAACTGATGGACGCGGCGATTGCGCGCGCGGAAAAACACAACGCGAAGCTCAATGCGATCGTTTTCAAGGATTACGATCGCGCGCGCGCCGTGGCGCGTGCGCACGCGGCCGGTGATGCGCCGTTCGCGGGCGTGCCGCTGCTGCTCAAAGACATCCTGGGCGACTGCGCCGGGATGCCGACGCGCTCGGCGTGCGCGTTCTTTCCGGCCACGCCGATGCCGGCGGACTCGGAGCTGGTGGCCCGCTACAAGCGCGCGGGCTTCATCCCGTTCGCCAAGACCAACGCGCCCGAATTGGGAATTCCCCCTGTGACCGAGTCGCGTCTTTACGGGCCGGCGCACAACCCGTGGAACCTCGAGCGTACGCCGGGCGGATCCAGCGGCGGCTCAGCCGCGGCGGTCGCGGCAGGGATCGTGCCGGTCGCTCACGGCAACGACGGCGGCGGCTCGATTCGAATCCCGGCGGCGTGCTGCGGATTGGTCGGACTCAAGCCGACGCGTGGGCGTATCTCGCTCGCGCCGAATCTTGGCGACATTCTGGGCGGCCTCGTGAACGAGCATGTGTTGAGCAGAACCGTCCGCGACAGCGCGGCTGCACTCGACGCGACCGCGGGTCCGATGCCTGGCGATCCATACTTTCCGCCGCTGCCCATCCGGCCCTATCTGCAGGAAGCGTCGACGCCGCCCAAGCGGCTCCGAATCGGGTTCTCGACCGTGAATCCTCTGGGCGGCGCCATTCATCCGGATTGCATCGAGGCGACCCAGCGAGCGGCGAAGCTGTGCGCGGAACTCGGACACGAGGTCGAAGAAGCGGCGCCGCAAATCAATTACCAGATGCTCGCGCAGCTCTTCGAAACCGTCTATTTGGCGGGAGTGGCGCTCTCCATCGAGGCGGCGCGCATGCTGACCGGCGCCGAGCCGGCGCCCGACAAGTTCGAGACCTTCACGTGGAACCTGTACGAACGCGGGAGGCAGATAACGGCGCCGCAATATCTGATTGCGCAGGCGCTGCTCCAACAGGCCGCGCGTCAGTTTGCCGCGTTCTTCGAATCACACGATCTGTTCCTGACGCCCACTTTGGGCCAGCCGCCGCTGCGGATCGGCACTATCGATTTCATGAGTCCGGCCACGACGCTGCTTGACGAAAAGATTGCGGGCTTCGCGATTCCCTGCCCCGTGTACAACATCACCGGGCAACCGGCGATCTCGCTCCCGCTCCATTGGAATCGCGAGGGCTTGCCAATCGGAACGATGTTCGGTGGGCGCTACGGCGACGAAGCGACGCTGATCCAGATCGCGGGCCAGCTCGAACAGGCGCAGCCGTGGATCGGTCGCAAGCCGCCGGTTTGGGATTGATGTTCAGCTACGCGCGAGGCCGGGGAACACGGCGGCAGCTCTCGGAGGACTAACGATGAAGCTGGAACACGAATTCACTTACGTCGCGACACTCAAGCCGCCGGTGCAAATCGGCGCGGGCCCGTTCGGAACGCGGAACTTTTTCGAAGTCACCGGCGGGACGGTCGAAGGCAAACGGCTGAAAGGTAAAATTATAACCGGTGGCGGCGATTGGCTGCTGATCGGACCGGATGGATTCGGGCGCCTCGACGTGCGCGCCCAGTTCCTCACCGACGACGGCGCCTCTCTGTATGTGCACTACACCGGACTGCTCGAAATGAACCAGAAGGTCTCCGACGCGCTCGCCAAAGGCGCGAGCACCGATTACGGCGACCAGTATTTCCGCACTACGCCTCGGTTCGAGACCGGCGACCCGCGTTATGCGTGGCTCAACCAGAGCATCTTCGTCGCGGAAGGGCGGGTGGGACCCGGCCAGGTCGAGTACAAGGTGTACCGCGTGGCCTGACTACGAACGTCCAGTCTGATGCGGTCGCAAACATCTGACGCCTTGAATTTACGATCCGAACTCGGAACCAGGATGGAGCTTCCCGCCGAGATGGTGCGCGCATCGCGAAAGATTCATCGAGCGATTCTCGCCGCCGCCGCATCCGTGCTTTTGTTCGGCGCGTCCAAGCCGGTTGTGGCGGCGACGATACCGGCCGCCTGTTCCGCCTCCGAATCGAGCGGCGAATATTGCGTAGGCGCATCCAGGCGCGAGATTACGCCGGCCTCGCCGGTCTATCTTGGGGGCTACGGTTTCGGTCCAGTCCGGCGATCGACCGGAGTCAGGAGTCCCATCTACGCGCGTGCAATCGCGATCTCGCGCGGCGAAGGGACCGTGGTCTTCTGCGCGATCGATACGCAAGGGCATTTTCTCGCCTACCAGGGGAACGACGCGCCGTATGGCGCGGCAGACATCCGCCGGCGCGTGTCGAAAGACGCAGGCATTCCCGAGCGCGCCATAATCGTTGCCAGCACGCACGATCATTCAGGACCTGACGACATTGGAGTATGGGGCGGCGTGCCACCGGAATACTTGAAGCTCGTCGCCGATCAGACGGTCGCCGCAATCGAATCTGCTCTGCGCGACGAACGGCCGGCGTCGCTGTACTCCGGGCAAATCAATACCGCGCCGTCCCATCTCCTGAGAAGCATCGTCCCCGGCTATCCGCTCGACACGAAGCTGCGCGTGCTGTTTGCCAAAAGTTCCGACGGCGCGCCGTTTGCGACGCTGATCAACTTCAGCGCGCATGTCACCGCGCTCGGCAAGGACAACACGCTGATCTCGCCCGATTGGCCCACTACGGCTGTGGAAGCTGTCGAGAAGGGCCATCCCGATTCGACGGCACTCGTGATGGTCGCCTCGGTCGGCCGCACCCAGCCTGACCTGAAGGCGATCGGAACGCGCGGGCCGTCGGCAGCCGAAAGCTTCGGTGCAACGGTTGCCAAGCTCGCCTTCGTAGCCGAGGCGCTCGCGGTGAAAATCGACGGCCCGATCGCGACCGCCGAAACCATCCTCGAAGAGCCGGCCGACAATCCTGTGCTGACGAGTCTGATGACCAACGGAAGGGCCGGTGTCGACCGCGTGATGCGCTCGAACCGTGAACCCTTTATGGCGGCCGACAAAGGCAAAATACGCACAGTGGTGGGCTCGGTGCGAATCGGCACGCTCTTCTTCGCTGCGGTGCCGGGCGAGTCCTTTCCCGAAACCCAAATCGCGATGGAAGCGCGCGTGACCGCGCAAGGGCATTACCTCTTCTCGCTTGCCGAGGATCAGCTCGGCTACGATCCGCCACCCTACGAGGTGGGCATGGTCGATTTCGAAAGCCCGCTCGACGAGGGACTGTTCATCATCAATGCTAACTTCGGCACCGACGTGACGCGCACCCTGCTTGCCCAAGCGCGCGAACTCGGCTTCCCCGTTTCCGACACACACTACACCGGTGATGAGAGCCGGGAAGCACGCGGCCTGGCCGATTCAATCGAGGGGACGGTCGGCAGCGTCGAGGAAACGATCGTCAGGCCGCTTATCCTGCTGACACTGTGGCTGGGGTACGACCGCTTCCATTAGACGGACGCGCATCGATAGATGATGAACTCAAGTGATGATCCCAGCGGGGTTGACAAGCAGTTCGGCAGCGGCCGATTCTGCGCGCATCTCCGAGAGGCAGTGACATGAGTATTTTGCAAGAGGCGTTCGTCCCCGACGAGCGCACCATCTTCGGCTGGATCGAGACCGTCTTTGCCCGCGGCGTGCGGCGACCCGGCTATCCGGCCGATCGATGGACCGAGAATTTTTGCCTTGAGCGGTTCCGCCAACTCGGACTGGAGAACGTCCGGCTCGAGCCCGTGCGGCTGCCTTACTGGGAGCCGCTCGAGTCGGTGTTGATCGTGCGTGCGGATGGCCGCGAGTCGCGCATCTCCTGTTTCTCCCTGCCGCATTCGGCGACCACCGACGGTGACGGTCTCGACGCAGCGCTCGTCCAGTGGCGCGACGACACGCCAGCCGCCGTCAAGGGCGCGCTCGCGCTGGTGGACGTGCCGCTGATGCGTGGCCCGGCGGATCTTGCGCTGATGCTCGCAGGGGCAGTGACCAGAGAAACAGATACCAACTGGCGCCGCTACGATCCGGGCGGCACGCTTGCCGGAGCCATCCAGGTGCTGCCCTTCAGTTCTCACTTGATGGCGGTTATGGACGCATCGATCGCGGCAGGGGCGAGCGGATTCGTCGGGGTGTTGAGCGATTACCCCGGCGACTCGCACCGGTACTACGTACCCTACGACGGCGTGGCGCGCGCGATCCCCGGAGTCTGGATCAGCGGGATCGACGGCGCACGGCTGCGCCGGATGTGCGACGCGGGTCGCGTGCAGGTCACGCTGGTCAGCCGCGCAATCCGCCACGACATCACCAGCTATAATGTCGTTGGCGAACTGCCGGGCGCCGATGACGACAGCGTGATTGTCGGCTCGCATCATGACGGCCCGTGGGCGTCTGCCGTCGAGGACGCGTCAGGCGTAGCGATGGTCCTGGCGCAGGTCAGTTACTGGTCGCGCATCGCGCCCGCCGATCGCCCGCATCGCCTGGTCTTTCTCCTCAACGCGGGGCACATGGCCGGCGGCGCCGGTGTACACGCGTTCATCGAGCGGCACAAGGCGGAACTGGCTCGCGTGGTGCTCGAAGTCCATCTCGAGCACGCCGCCGCCGAGATAGTCGAGCGCGACGGTGGCCTGGCACCCTCCGGGCATCCCGAGCCGCGATGGTGGTTCACGAGCAGGCTCGCGCCGGTCGAGGCAATCGTGCGCGAGGCGATCGTCGCCGAGCATCTCGAGCGCTCGATGATCCTGCCGCCCGAGGTCTTCGGCCCATCGCCAACCACCGACGGCGGTCCCTTTCATCTTGCCGGCGTGCCGCTGGTCAACTTCCTCACCGCGCCCTTTTACCTGTTCGACGCTATCGACACGCTCGACAAGATTCACCGGCCGAGCCTGGTGCCCGTGACCCGTGCCGCAATCCGTATCGTCGGGGCGACGCATGGGATGAGCGCGGGCAGGCAGGGCAGGGGGTGACCCCTGCACCCAATGTTAAGGCCGCGCTCCGTTGTCGCGCGCGGCCTCTGCCGGGGGCGCGCCGTGTTTTCCTTTCTTAATACCGTCCTCCCGTGCCAACGGGTCTTAATACTGGCCAGCCGTGCCAACGGCCAGGGCTCAGCCCTGCTCGCGTCGATAACGCGGCGCAACTAGACTTGGCGCATGCTGGCGTTCACGTCATGAGCACCGATCGCGCCCACGTTGCCGCCAATACCGACCGCTTCTCGGGCTTCGCCGAACTCTACGACAAGTACCGGCCGCGACCGCCTGAAGTCATCGTGGATCTCCTGACGCAGTTGGCCGCAAAGGATCGCCCCGTGGTCGTCGATCTCGGCAGCGGCAGCGGCCTTTCGAGCCTCATCTGGACGCGACGGGCAGCCGAGGTCGTCGGCGTCGAGCCGAACGCCGACATGCGCGCGCAGGCTGATGAGCGCCGCGGGGCAGACTCCAGCGCCGGCGCGGTCAGGTTCATCGAGGGGCTCTCGACCGCGACCGGCCTTCCCGACCGTTACGCCGACATCGTGACCTGCTCGCAGTCTCTGCACTGGATGGAGCCGATCGGCACGTTGGCCGAGGTCGCACGCATTTTGCGCGACGGCGGCGTGTTCGCCGCTTACGACTGCGACTGGCCTCCGACGCTCAATGCCGAAGCCGAACAGGCCTACGACGCATGCCGGGCAAAGGCCGAGGCGATCGAGCGCTCGCGGCGTCTCGCGCCCGACGTGCTCAAGTGGAACAAGGGCGGGCATCTGGAAAGGATCAGGCAGAGCGGGCGGTTCCGCTACGTCAAGGAGGTCGTGCTTCATCACGTCGAGAATGGAGGCGCCCAGCGGCTGGTCGGGCTCGCGCTCAGCCAGGGCGAGATCGCCTCGCTGCTCAAGCACGGCATCGGCGAGGATGAGATCGGGATCACGGCGTTGCGCGAGGCGGCGCGCCACGCGCTCGGCGACGCGATCGTGCCGTGGTTCTGGAGCTACCGCCTCAGGATCGGCATCAAATAGCAGGGGTGACCCCTGCACCGCAGGGCTGAGCCCTGGACCCACCGTTAAGGCCGCGCTCCGTTGTCGCGCGCGGTCTCTTAATACTGGTCAGCCGTGCCAGCGGGGCCAGGAGGTGAGGTTGCCCCGGATGTGTGGACACTCGGGTTATGGGGAAAGAGACGGAATGCAAAATGAAATGAGCAATGTTTTAAGCCTCAACGTTTGGAAAGTTCGACAGCCAAAACATCCCGCTCTGCCTACAACTTTTTGCGGGCATAGTTCCTGCTCCCTATCCGGGTGGAGGCTACCAAACCAAACAAGCCCGTATGAAGAGAATAGAAGCAGTAGTCGTGCGCTCGGCCCTGGACGACTTCCACCGATGCGCCAGACGGCTCGGAATTTTCGGATTCGACTTATCTGAGGAGCATCCCAAGCTCCCGTATCACCAACGACTCGCCACCGCCATCGAGTGCGCTCCCGATACCCCGTCGAGGTTCAAAATAGATTTCGCGGTCCTCGACGAAGAGACTAAGCCCACCATTCACGCCGTTCTCGAATCCGTCCATCCCGAAAGCATCGGAATTTTCAAATTTGATCAGGACACCCGGCCGGAAACACCTGCCCGGCGCATCTCACTCCTAAAGATTAGCAGCTTGCCTTAGGCGACACGGCCGGCGAGGTTGGCCTCCCCACCACGACAGAAGAGGTCGTGCTGCCGGCAGAGCTTGCGCGTATATTGAACCCGCGATGATCAGCCTGCACGAAATCGTTATCGTCTCGATGCTGGGACTACTGACGACGTCCTCGTCAATCCTGGGCGCTGCGCTGGGTCTGTATGTCCCAATCTCCAAGCGCACGATGGCTTGCGTGCTGGCCTTTGCTGCCGGCGCCCTCATCAGCGCGTTGGCGATAGAATTGGCGTTCGAAGGCGCCCAGGAACTGCATCAGCAGGGTTTCAACGCCAATGCGTCAACGGCTTTCATCGGCAGCGGCTTCGCGCTGGGCGCAGTCATCTACTATTTCACGGCTTTGTTCCTCGACCAGAAGGGGGCGGCGATACGCTACCCGACGCGATTTCGCGAATATGCGCTGGGACAGAAGCAGAAGGATGCGAAGGAGACAATTGAGCTGCTGTCGAAATGCGATCTGCTGCGCCATCTGCCGCCCGAAGAGGTCGAACGAATCCTGCCCTGCGTCCGCACCCGCCATCTCGACGGCGGTGAGATTCTCTTCAATGCCGGCGATGCAGGAGACGCGCTTTACATCGTGGCGCGAGGCAAGGTCGACGTGTTGTCGGCTGGCGATCATCGCAACGGCGGACACGTCAGCGGAGAAAAGCTCGCGGAACTGGGCGAAGGTCAGGCATTCGGCGAGATGGCCCTGCTCAGTGGAGAGCCGCGTACTGCGACGATTCAATCAGCCGCCCAAACGGACCTGTTGGAAATCGGCCGGGAGGACTTCGATCGTCTGCTTTTGAACGACCGTCAGTTGGCGACCGCGGTGGAACGGCTCAGCCACCAACGGGCGCTCAAGAATCTGAGTTCCGGCGCCGGTAATCCTTCGCGGTGGGCCAAGGTGGCGGCCAGCAATCTCGAGCATCTGAGCAGGAGTGAAGCGGAAAAGATCCTGGTCGAGGCCGGCCATGGCGCGGGGATGGCAATCGTTCTCGGAAACATTCTGGATACGATTCCCGGATGTTTGGTGATCGGTGCGAAGTTCGCCGGCTTGGCGACTTTGTCGATCACACTCATCATGGGGATGTTCGTGGGTGGAATCCCGGAGGCGGCGGCAAGCGCTTCGATGCTCAAGCGGGCAGGCTATAGCCCGGTTGCGATTTTTGCCTTATGGTCGGCCGTTCTTGTGGCGGGAATCGTGGCGGCGGCGGCCGGAAAGATATTCGTCGGTTCCGGATCTCACGTGGCGATTTTCTCTCAGGCGGTAGCCGGAGGCGCGGTGCTTGCACTGGTTGCGCATGCGATGATTCCGGAAGCCATCCATGAGGGGGGATCGTTGGTTGTGCTGCCGACGGTCGCGGGCTTTCTGTTCGCGTTGTGGCTGGCGCTGGCTCAGTCGTTCGCTTGATTCAACGCTCAAGAGATTCAAGCTTTTCGCGCCGGTGATAGCCGCGAACGCTCGATAGCCGATCGAGCGCGCGTGCTAGGAAGTGGCGCCGATGCCCCAGTGCAGAGCGTTACGAATCAGCGTCTGGTATTGCGGCGTTTCCCACGAGCCGCGAAAAACCATCGGCGTAGCTCCTGAAGGCTCGACGCTCGAATCGACAAACGGCTGAACGTTGCTTATCGGCGAGTGACAGTGGCCCAGCGCGATGTAGGCGACTTCGCCCATCCCGGTCTGGCGCGTGTATCCGAGTACGCGGGTTTTGCCGTCGGGCAGTATCGAGGTATCGGCGTCGTAAACGAAACCGAATCCGGGCGGCGATGGGTCTGTTTCGAGCACGGTCGTGAGTATCACGTGGCTGTTGGCGGGGTCCTCAAGCTCGATGAGATAGAGTTCGTCCTTGACCTCGAAGGACGCCGGCAGCCCCTGCGTGAGCGCATGCTCGCGATCGGCTACGTCAACGCGAAACTTGCGCACCGGGGGATGGTTGAGAAAGAAGCAGCCAAGCGTGTCGTGATAGCCGCCCTTCACCATTTTTCGGACGTAACGCTTCCCGCTCACTGGCGCTGCCTTCCCACCGCTGGTGCCGTGAAGCGCGAGCCATCGTCCGCCCGCTTCGAGCCAGTTGCGAATGAACTGGTTCTGTTCGTCATTGGGATACGGCCCGGCAACGTAGGTGATCAGTAACCGGCTGCCGGGCAGCCACTTGGCGACATCGGCGAAGTCATTGCCGCTGGTCGTAAGCACCCCCGAGTTCTGTTGCAGAAGGCCGAGCAGGCACAACCGCACGAAATCCATGTCATGGCCGGCGAAGGAACCAGGAGGAAATCCTCCGGTGATAAGATGGACTCGAATCGGGGTTGTCATATTGCGTTCAAGTCTAGCGGAGAAACGCCGGTCGCGGCACCTCTATCGATGCGCGACACTCGCGTGAATTCGTACTACAACATCAGCTTGACGAGTGAAGACGTTTCCCGAAATTCCCGACAATCCCGCAGGACGCCAGCTTCGATGGTATCTGGAGCGCGTTGTCTCGGCCGGCGAAGGCGCCTCCGAGGCGGAGCTCGACGCTCGATGCGCCTTAAACATGTCCGTCCGCGCGCCATTTCCTTATCGGCATGAAGTGCTCACCGGAGGATGGAAGCGCTGCAGGGATAGCTACGGCGATTTCACGGTGGCGTCGGTCGAGCAAGCGTCCGACTTCAACTTGACGGTCATCCAAACCAGCGGCGATAGGAAATGGCGGCTCTCGATCGAGGTCGAGCACACCGAGCCGCATCGAATAACCGTGCTTGCTCGTGATCGTATCCTCGATTTCGAGGTGGTGTCGCGCGAAGCGACTATGGCTGACGCGGCCGTGCTCGCCGATATCGAGCGGCGATGCCCGATCGTGCTGGGCGACGGCGTCACGATGACTATCGAGCGCGGCGACGACTACTTTGCGTTCACGCGGCTGATGGATAATTTTCTGGCTGCGGTGGGCTTCGTGGATGGAAAACCAGCCGGCGTCAACGTAGCCGCTCTGCATACCGTGCGGGTCGCAGCGCGCGACTATCGAATCCACGCGTTCGCTCACCTGCGCATTCTTCCGGAGCATCAGAAGAAAGGCTTGTGGGGTGCGATAAATCGCGTTTTCGACGAGAAGTACCCGGAGGGTTCGTCGGACGGAAGCACCGCGTATCCGTCGGTCGACAATGCGGCGATGCTGCGAGGCTTCGCGGGGGCGCCTCGATGGAGCACTCATCAGATTCGCGCACAACTGCCGTGCGCATCGCTCGCCGGCCCGCAAGTCGGACGACCGGCTACGCCGCGCGATGCGGCGCGGATCGTCGAAATTCTCAACGCGACCCACCAATCCGACGAGATGTACCTGCCGTACACCGTGGACTCGTTCAGCGCTCGTGTCGAGCGTTCGCCGCGAGACTACTGCTGGGAACGGGTGCGGATGACAGATCGCGCGGTGGTGGGAGTATGGCCCGCCGGCGACACCGTACGGTTTATCATCGAATCGAAGGGAGAGCGGACGGAGTCGCGGCGCGGTCTTGCGCTGGATTGGGGATTTTTGCCGGGCGCGGAGGACGAGTTCGAAGCGATTATCCGCGCGCAATGCGGATGGCTTTCCGATCGCGGCCTGGACCGACTTTCGCTCTTCACGTCGGAGGCGTCCGCCGGATACGAGCGCGTGCGCGCGCTGGCAAGCGAGTTGGAACGGTTTGTGGTGATTTCACACGGTATCCCGGAGCCGGCGGGCGCTGCATCTCGCGGCCTGTACGTGGATCCGATTTACTTTTAGGATGATGCACCTTCAACTTTCGTGGGCGCCTCAGGAACATCATCTGTTCGACTGTCGTCGATCAGCTTGGCGCCGCTGATAGCAAAGTGATTGGAGGAGATGCGCGATGAAAGCTGCTGTCTATTATCAAAACGGTGGTCCCGAGGTTCTCAAGTACGAGGACGTTCCCGATCCCGTATGCCATCCGAAAGGCGTTGTGATCCGCGTCGAGGCCGTGAGCATCGAGGGCGGCGATACGCTCAATCGTTGGCATGGAGCATTGCTCACCAAGCCGCACGTGGTTGGCTACCAGGCCGCCGGCGAGATTGTCGAGGTTGGTTCGGAGGTAACCGACCTTCGGGTCGGCCAGAAAGTGACTACTGTTTACAACTTCGGCTCTCACGCCGCGTTGCGAGCGGTGCCGGCCCGCAACGCATGGCCGGTCCCAAAAGGACTCGACATCCAGCTTGCCGCAGCTATCCCCGTGCCGTTCGGCACCGCCGACGATTGTCTGTTCGAGTACGGCAAGCTCAAGGAGGGAGAGACGGTGCTGGTGCAGGCGGGCGCGAGCGGCGTCGGCGTTGCCGCAATTCAGCTTGCCAAGCGGGCAGGCGCGACCGTGCTCGCGACCGCGTCGAGCGACGCGCGGCTGGAACGGCTCAAGCCGCTCGGTCTCGATCATGGGATCAACTACCGGACCGATGACGTCGTAAAGTCGGTCATGAAAATTACCAACAACCGGGGCGTCGATCTCGTGGTTGACCCTGTCGGCGGCGCGACCCTGCAGGGCAGCCTGCTATCGCTGGCCTATCGCGGCCGCGTCTCGATGGTTGGCGCGGCGGGCCGCGAACCGATGACGGTGGACGTCTCCCCGCTGATGGCGGGCAACCGCTCTTTGACCGGAGTTTTTCTGGGCGCGGAAATAGGCACCGAGCGCGCGCATAATATGATCCAGCGCCTGATCGAGGAGATCGCCCGCGGCGAATACACGGTCGTGATCGATCGAACCTTCCCGCTATCGGAGGCGGGCGCCGCCCACGCTTACATCGAGAGCCGGCAGGCAGTGGGCAGGGTTCTTCTGATCCCATAGGGTTACAATCTTCGCGGACCCAGCTAGCGAAGAATGCCGGCGGCAACCAAAGCAAAACCTCGTAGCGAAGCGCCAACCGCGGCGCCGCGTCCGGCCGCAGCGCGGTGGGGGATTCCTGTTTCGCCGAGGCTCCGCGCGCAAGCCGGCGGGCTGACGCTGCTGGGGCTTGCGCTGATCGTAAATGCAATATTGCTCGCGCCGGAGATTCGCATCGAGCGGGTTCCGGTCAACGACCTGAGCTTTCATATCGCAGCGTCGCAGCGCCTCGCCCGTAGCCTTATCACGGGTGATTCGCTGCTCGATCCATGGGTGTCGCAATGGGCGCTGGGCTTTCCGCTGTGGCACTTCTATCAGCCGATCCCACACATGGTGGCCGGGCTGTGGCTGGCGCTCACGAGTCATTTCGCTTCGGCGCCGGCGTCATTCGCAGTGCTTTACTATCTGTTGCTGGCAGCGGTGCCGGCCTGCACCTACATCGGCGCGCGGCTACTGGGCCTGGAGCCGATCGCCGCGGGATTCGCGTCGATTCTGATCATCGCAGTGAGCGAGGTGGGCGACTTCAGCCGCTACGGGCTGTCTTACGGCGCGTATGTTCGGCGCGGCTCGGGCCTGTACACGCAACTGATGTCGTTCGATCTGCTGATGCCGGCGCTAGGACTCGCCGCCCACTCTCTGAACACGGGCCGGCGGCGAATTCTGGCAGCCTGCCTGGTTGCGGCCACCGCACTCTCGCACGTCGTGTTCGGCTACGCGGCGATTCTTTCGATAGCAATCATGGCGCTGGTCGGACCGCGGGGCGATCGCTCGCGCCGAGTCGTCCGCGCCGCATCGATCCTGATTCCTGCCGTCATCCTGCTTGCGTGGTTCGTCGTTCCGATGCTGCTGGCCAGCGGCGAGATCAACCGGTGCCGATGGGATGACGTTTGGAAGTTCGATTCGTGGGGTGCGGGCAACGCGCTCAACGAACTGTTCTCGGGGCGCTTTCTCGACTGGGGCCGCTTGCCGGTAATGACGTTGGCGCTGGCGGCGGCGTCGTTGCTCGCGCTGTATCGCTGGAAAAGGCCGATGCCGCGGCGCCTGCTGGTTCTCACCGCGGTGTGGCTCCTGATCTTTTTCGGCCGCACGACCTGGGGATATTTCATGCTCGCGCTGGGGCTGCCCGGGACGTTTCACGTCAGCCGTTTCGAGTCGGTTTTTGAACTGTTTGCCGTGCTGTTGACGGCCTGGGCGTTGGCTAAAATCGTCGCCGCCGCATGGCGGGTCGGATACTGGGGCAAGGTTGCGACGGTGATTGCGCTTGGCGCGATCGCGGTCGTGATTTTCGCCGAGCGCGCGAGTTACCTGAAGCAGAACGACAATTGGGGAGACGAAAGTCTCGCGGCGATTGCGCGCGAGGGTGGCGACCTCGACGCCGCGCTCGGCGACATCCGCACCATCCTGCGCGAGCGTCCGGGCCGCGTCTGGGCCGGTCCGGCGGGAATGTGGGGCGCCAAGTTCAAGATCGCCGGGTCGCAGCCGTACTCGTTTCTCTCGCTGGCGGGGTTGGATGAACTCAGCTTTCTCTATCATAGCTTGTCGTGGAACTCGGACGTGACGGCCGAACTCGACGACCGCGATCCCTACCAGGTCAAGCTGTTTGCGATGCGCGCGGCGCTGGCGCCCGTGACTCAGCCGATGCCCCCCGAGTTCAAGCGTCGCGCAGTTCACGGCGCCCTGGCGGTTTACGAGGCCTCCAGCGAAGGCTACTTCGGCCTGGTGGACATTGGCGCCCGTTACGATGGCCCGTTGTCGACCGTGCTCAATCGCGACTGGGGATGGATGCAGGATTCCGCGGTGCGCGCAGGCGCGGTGGTCGCGCTGGGCGGCGATATCAGCGGATTGCCGCAATGGAAGATGTTTCAGCCGCCGCCCGCGCTCGATCCGCGATTTTCGACTCCGCGCGGGGAAGTAATTTCCGAAAGCAAGCAGGGCGAGACCTATCGCGCGCGGCTGGCGGTGCTGCGCCCGTGCTACGCGTTGCTCAAGATCACATATTTCCCGGGCCTGCAGGCCACCGTTGACGGAAAGCCGGCGCCGATCTTTCGCGTGTATCCCGATTACTGCGCGATTCCGGTCGTACCCGGGGAGCAGCGGATCGAAGTGCGATACCGTCCGGGGCCACTCAAGCCGATATTGCTGCTTGCCGGAATCATTGTGGTGGGATTGATCGCTCAAGCGATGCGCAGGCCGGGCTACGCCGCGATGGAACGCAGGATTGCGGCGCGGGTGGCGGAGCTGGCGACTCCCTGGGCGACTGTGCGGATACGGACGGCGCTGGCGCTCGCGGTCCTGATCCTGCTCTTCACGCGCCCGCTGTTCCGCGGCTACCAGCTCGACGGCCATGACACGCTGGAGTACCCGCCCCGGCTGACTGAATTCGCCAAAATATTGGGCGACCATCAATTCCCTCCCGTATGGGCGCCGGATCTCAGCAGTGGGCATGGACAGCCGCTGTTCGAATTCGCACCGCCGCTGATCTACGCGGCGGCATTGCCCTTCTTCAAAGCCGGCATGCGGCTGGCGGATTCGCTTCAATTTGGGCTGGCGATGCTGTTCGCGCTCGGCGCGACCGCGGTCTTTCTGATCGGGCGCAAGCTCGCGTTTTCTCGGGTCGCCTCGATCGGCGCCGCGGCCGCATGGCTGTTCGCTCCCTACCAGGCGCTGGATATCTACGTGTGTGCGCGATTTGCCGAGTCGGCCGCGCTTGCAGTGGCTCCCGTGGCGCTGCTCGGGCTGATCGCGGCGGTTCAGCGCCCGACCGCAATCAGTGTGGCACTCGGCGCGATTGCAGTGGCGATGCTGCCGCTGGCGCATAATGCGATCGCGCTGCTGATGTTTCCGGCCTTCGCGGCGATCGTCGCCGTTCGATCGGCCGTCTCGGATCATCGGCTGAAGACCGCCGCGGCCGGCGCTGGCGTGCTTGCCGGCGGGCTGGGACTCAGTGCGTTTTTCTGGCTTCCGGCGCTGCTCGAGCGCGATTTCGTCAAGACCGACCTGCTGCGGACCGGCTTTCTCAATTGGACCAATTACATAATCTCGCCGTTCCAGTTGCTTTGGTCGCCGTGGGGGTACGGCTACGCGATGCGCGGTCCGGGCAACGGCATCTCGTACTCGCTGGGGCTGGTTCACATCGCCTTGGCTCTGGCGGGACTGTGCATCGCGATGCGCGCGGCGAGCCGTAGCCGCCGCCTTGACGCGGTGGTCTTTGCCGGCGCGTCGATTATAGCCGCGCTGTTGGCCACCGATTTGTCATGGACGATTTGGGCGCACGTCGCCACGCTTCAATACCTCGCTTATCCGTGGCGCACGCTATGCGTTCCGGCGCTGTTCATGCCGCTGCTGGCGCTCTATGCCTTCGACCGCATGGGCGCCCGGCTGGCATCGGTCGCGATTGTAGTGCTGGTGCTGGTCAATATCGCGCACACCGAACCCAAGGGAATTCAGACTTATGATGAAGCCTACTTCAGTGCGGACATGATCGCCCGCCTGGGGATAAACACCACCACTCGTGAAGAGTACGAGCCGCGGACAGTGCAGTACCGTCCAGCCTTCGATAGTCGCCTGCTCAAAGGGGTCCGCTCCGCGCCCGTCGTGCATCAACTCGCTGTCAGCTCGGATAGCCAGTCGTTCAAGGTCGATGCGAGCGAGCCCGCGCTGATGCAGGATTCGCTTTTCGACTATCCGGGATGGACGGTGCTGGTTGACGATCGGGAAGTTGCGGCTTCGCCGGCCTCAGTCAGCGGAGAGATCACCTTTAACGTTCCTGCCGGGATACATCATGTAGAAGTCGAGCTGCGTCCGACTCCCGTCCGCCGCTGGTCGTTCTATCTGTCCTTAGCCACGGCGGTTTTGATGATCTCGTTCGTGATGTTCGCGATCATCACCGCCCGGAAGCGGCCATTACCCGCAAGCCGCCGGTATAATAGTACGGTCCCGGATCGGTGAACTCCTTCTCCATGCCTTGATACTGGAACGGCCAATCGTTCGCCGTCCACCTTGGCTCTAAGCTCTGAGCGCCCTGTATGCCGACCCGGCGGAATAGCACATGAGCGCAACCGCCGGACCAAATAGCGAGAATAGCACAGCGTAGCTGGCCTGCTCCATTGTCGTAATGACTAGCAGAGCCAGCAATGCCTGCCAAACCGTTAAGCACTGCACCTGTCTTCTGACAGCCATGGAGCGCCTGATCTGCTCTGGAAAATCGGTCCAACCGATGGCGAACAGAAGTACCGCGTTCGAAAACAGGACGATGTCCCAACGAAGCACAGGGGTCGCGGCTTGAAGCCAGTTCGACCCCAGAGCAAAGATGCAGGCTATTACTCCAACTATGCTGGCTAGGAGGAACGCCGAAAGGCCCACGGCCAGCAGCTTTTCTGACTTAGGACTGAGTGTGAGCATCCTTTAGTCTTCCACGGGACGAGGTTATTGGTTTGGAAGAGGGCCCCTAGCTGCGGGACCCAGCCGAGAATTGGGAAACGCCGCACCATAGCAGAGCCCTATCCCGCCGAAGTAAGAGCCGCAAAGAACCCCCATCGCTCCACAGGCAGGGATGTCACCTCCTCCGCACCCGACCCCCGTGAGGATGCACCCAACCGTCAACTCTGGGTTGAACGCTGTGAACACCCCACCGCAAGCAAAGAAAGGGCCCAGTCCCGTGGGAGTCTGCGCTCGTGGGGGCGCCTTGCGGTACTCTGGCGCCTGCAGCGGGGTCGTGCCGCAGAATTCAGCGTCGCCGCACAATTCCGGCTTGCCATTGGACGCTTCGTCCGGTATCAGACCGTTCGGGAAACCCAGTATCACGGGATACAACGGGTGGCGTTTGTGGCGCAGCTGGCGCGGCGTCGGAGGCTCGCTGCTGCTGCCGCCAAAGAGGTCGTCGAGCAACTCAAAGAGCCCCTCAGCTATTAATCCCACAACAACGACCGGCGTTGCGTAACCTAGGGAAACGCCTTCAGCACCGACTAGAAATGCGTTGTAGGCGGCGATGAACCCAGCCGTCGCGGCTTCGGCACCCGCACCCACGCCAAAAGCTTCGCCAGATTCCTGAGGGCTTTGCGAAAAGTTGGGAGAAGAACCGCCGCCGGAGGGCGCCGCGAGGGGATTGCCCGCCGGCCCGCCACCGCCGCCTCCCCCGCCGCTGCCCGCCGAGCCGCCGCCGGCGCCTTGGCTGCTGGTCTGACCGGTCTCCGACGGCGAGCGCATGATCTGAGCACTGTAGAACTGGCCGCCGCCGGTATAGTAGTACGGTCCCGGATCGGTGAATTCCTTCTCCATGCCCTGATACTGGAACGGCCAATCGTTCGCCGTCCCGCTCACCGTCGGATTTCCCGCCGGATCATAGGTGTACGTCGTCGCCGGCGGAGACTGGGTCGAGGCGGCATTCACCAGCGCGATGGTCGAGCCCGACGCATCGATCAGCGGCACCGAGGTGGTTTGAACACCAAAGATATTGGTGAATGTGCCCGCCAAAGCTCCGCCCCCCGGCAGAGTCAGGAAGTTGTAGGATACTCCGTAACCCGAGCTCCAGCCAATCATCGCTGCGCCGTCGTATTCGAAGTCCGCTCCCCCGGAACTCACACGCCGCCCCAGCCCATCGTATGCCTCCCCGGTGCCCGAGATGGCTGAGAGCTGGTTGCGGGCACTCCAGGCTGCGGCCGAGGCGCTTCACCTTATACAGGCAAACTATCAGGCCGGCACTGTCAACTACCTGCAATTACTAATCGCTGACTATCAGTATCAGCAGGCGAACCTTGGCTATGTCTAGGCGATGGGACAACGTCTTCAGGACACCGCTGCACTTTTCGTCGCTCTGGGTGGAGGATGGTGGAATGCTCCCCAAAGCGCCATAGGCAACTCATCAGCCGAGAAACCCGGTAGCAGCCTTATTCCGCAAGTGGGCGCGCAGAAGGTCGGCGCGAATCCGCTATAGGCCAACGAACTTCGAACGTGACGATCTGAAAGGGGCGCAGATCCAGCTCGACGGTACCGTCGCGGCGCCGCTTGAGCTTGACGCCTTTCAAAGGCCGCCCGGCGAGATCGATCAATCGAGCTCTCCGGCCGTGGCCGAAGCTGAATCGCGCGGTCTCCGGCGACTCGGAAGCGCTGAACGCGCGTACGATGTAGGCATCGACGCGATGCGTCGTGCGCGCGGTGGAAAACACAACTCGCGGATTGTCGCAGGCGCAAAGTCGATTCTCAGACACATCTTTCGCGGAGCGAGCCTGGAACACGCGCGGCGGATACGCATACGCCTGGCCTAGCTGAACGACCCCGGAGTCCGCATACGAACCGCGCCAGGCCGTGATGGCAAATTGAAAACGATGCTGGCCGATTTCCTGGGCGTCGGGCGTTTCGAACTCCGGGCCCGCATCACCCCGGCGCATCTTCAGGTCTCCGCGCGAAAGCCATCCGACGCATCGCAACAGCGTCAACAGGATTGTCGTACCGCCGCCGTCTCGTCGGACCTCGGTCTCGTAGATTCCACGGCTCATCATGGCCGCCGAAAACTCCGCGGATTCCACCGCGGTGAACGTCCGATGCGGCGCGGTCGGATAGACATCTTCCGAGAGTCCCGCCGGCTCGGTTGGATCGAGCGGGCGGCGGACGATTCCGAAATTCGTGTCGGAGAGCGATTCCATCGTTGCGATCGGCGTGGATAGCGCGACGCGGATGCGATGGTCGCGCGCGCGATTATCTATCACTGCCTCAAAATCCACACGTTCGAGTCCCAGGTAGATGGTGGCCGTCAGTTGTATCGGAATCTCGACGGTCTGCGCCGTGCGCGCCGTGCGATCCGCCGTGAGCGCGCCCGGGAGAGCGTAAACCACCGAGAGTGCGATGCGACTTCTCATCGTTGAGCGCTCGATCACGCTGGCGGCGATCGATACCGGCGTCGAGATCGGTGCTGAATCGGCGACCGGGTCGAAGTTGTATTCGTCGCCGCGATCGCCGTCATCTTCGAAATAAGTTTCAAGGGTCCGATTGTTTTTCAGGTCGTCGATTTTAAGCCCGCGCGGCGATGAACTGAGCCTGAAGTATTCGTTCTCGATCGATTCGATCCCGGCGCCATTGGCCGGCGTATCAGTGGCGAGTTCGTCCGCGCGAACGAGCCGATAAAGGCTGAAGCCGGCCTGCGTGAGAGTGTTATCAACGAAAGTGATTTGCGCCCGCGCGGCCTCCGTAGCATGGATCCGAAGGGTCGCCTCGTCAGGCAGCTCCAGGATTTGCCGGCGAAAGCTGTCCGGATCCAGGTCGCTCGCCGGGCTGCCGCTGACGAACACGCGGAGGTCGAACCGGTTGTCCCCGACGCGTTCGAGTTCGAACCGGTTCACGTACTGGTCCATCACCTGGGCGCCGGTGATCAAGCCTTTGAGGTCGGCCGCCTTCAGCTCGATTTCGAATGGCTGCGCCAGCCGCGCGACATCGATGGCGACGGGAATCCGTCGCCCGCCGCTATCCACCGCGACGTAGCATGCGTGGGGATCCTCGACGTTGGTTTCACCCGTGACGAGCGCGCGGCGGGCGAAGGTCGGATTGAACACCGCGAGCGCGGCTTCGCCGCCGGTTTGTGTTGAAAGCACGACATTCGCTGCGCGGCGCGCCACGACCTCGCCGATCATTGCGGCCTGATCGAAGCGATAGCGCATGTCCTGATGGACCTGGTCGATCGAGCATCCGCAGATCGAGTCGTGCGGATGGTTCTGAATCTGTATGCGCCAGGCAACCTCGAGCAGCGCGGTCAGTTCGTCGGCCTGATTCAAATGAAAAGCGAGCGCGGCAAGCGGATCGGCAATCCGCTCGAGCAGGTAAGCGTTCTGGAAGTCTCGCTGCTTTATCCAGGCTCGTATCGAGCTGACGCCCGGCGTGATATTCGAGCGGGCAGGAGATCGCAATTCTCCGCGGACGCGAGCCGTGCCGTTGCGGGGAAGCTCGGAAAGCCGCTTCGCATAATCGTCGAGCGTGCCGACTTCAGCGGTGAATGGCGCGCGTCCGGCGGCTTCCTTCAGGCGCGCGAAGACGATCGGATTGGGTTCCGCGTGGTCGGTGCCGTTCATCACCAGGATCGGAGCGCCGGCGGAGAACTCTCGTTCGCGCGCGGCGATCTCGCCGGCTCGCGCGATCGTTGCATCGGCCGAGTCGGTCGGCAGACTGGCGCCGTTGGAATAGCCGAATGGCAGAAAGACCGTGAACAGCGAGCTGCCGTCGAGCGCTTCCCAGATGAATCGATTGCGATTCACTTCGCGTCCTACGCCGCGGAAAACGACTGCCGCCTCGAGCCCGAAACCCGACAGAATCTGTGGAAGCTGAGCGGCGTGACCGAATTGGTCGGGCAAATAGCCGGTTTGCGCGGACTTTCCGAATCGCCGCGCGATACGGCTGCCGATCTCAAGATTGCGAATCAGCGCTTCACCGCTGGCGAGAAAGCTGTCCGCGAGCAGGTACCATGGACCGATTTGGAGCTTGCCGGCTTTCACCAACTTCGCGATTCGGCGCGCACTGTCGGGCCGTACTTCGAGGTAATCCTCGAGCACGATCGTCTGGCCGTCGAAGTGAAAGCATGGCAGCGCTCCGCTTTCGAGAAGCGCAAGCATCTTGTCCGTCATCGTGAGCAGCCGCGCACGCATCCGCTGAAACGATTGATACCACTCGCGATCCCAGTGAGTGTGAACGACGAAATAGAGATGCTCCATGAACCGCTCCTCGCCGCTTAGAGTCCCATCGCGACGCATAGCGACGCAACATCACCGATGCGCTCGCCCAATGCAGCCGGCACCACCTGACAAGATCCGGCAGACGCGGGGATGGCCTCGCGCGCCATCACCTCGCGTGCGGGTCCGAGTATCATCTCGCCCGTACGCATCGCCAGCCCACCGATCACAATCCGCTGTGGATTGAGGATATCTACCAGAATCGCCAGAACCTGGCCGAGCCGCTCGCCCGTGGAACGAACGATTCGCATCGCGACCGCATCGCCGCGCTTGGCAGCCGCGCAAACGCCGCGAGCCGTGAGCGTCCCGCGATGAGCCGTCAGAATAGTGCTGCGCCCATGCATCCGCGCGTCTTCGACGGCTCGCATCGCTACCCGCTCCATCCCGCCGCCGCTTGCCCATCCCTCGGCTGAACCGCGCTTGTTATGTCCGACCGGGCCGCCGCGGGTGAGCCGCACATGCCCAATCTCTCCGGCGAGATCGTCAGTGCCGTGATAAAGCCGCCCATCAACGATGATTCCGGCGCCAAGTCCCGTGCCCATCGTGAGGAAGACGATGTTGTCGAATCCATGCCCCGCGCCGTAGCGATGCTCGGCGACGGCGCCGGCGTTTGCGTCATTCTCGACGTTGCATCGAACACCGAATTGCCGCTCGAGGATTGCTTTGACTGGAACATCCACCCACGTGGCAAGATTGGGCGGCGAATGGATAATCCCGCGCAATCGATCGAGCGGGCCGCCACAGCTTATGCCGATACCGCGGATTGCCGAACTCGGAAGACCGCGCCTGCTACGGATGGCGCCGATTCCCTTACCGATCAGGTCGAGCGCGCGGTTGGGTCCCCTGGAGGGCAGGGTGGCGAACTCGAGACGCTCGCTAACCTCCGGCGGCCGCTGCGAGACGACGATCGCCGTCTTGGTGCCACCGATATCGATACCGATCCAGACTTTTGCGGGCACGCGAACTCGCCCTCGACCATTTCAGTAGCGGGCCAGCTGTATCAAACGATCACCGTTTTCACCAGCCGCTGCGGTATGCTGGTCAGCGAAGCGGGTGAATCTACTTTCCCGCAGCCATCGCTGACTCGGGCAATTCCTGCGACTTCGTCGATTCGTGGCGCTTAAGAATATTGTAATAAGGATCGCGCAGCGCAGCAGTGAAGCCGGCGGCTTCGATGCATTTCACCACGTCACGGAGCAGCGCCTCGTTTGGGTCGGGCAAATCCTTGCCGGCTGCCGTGATGCAAGCGTTAATCGCGTTGATCGACCCGGTGCCGCAGAGATCGTTTGCTCCTGAGCGCAGCGCCCGGCTGGCGACCTCGAAGCCCATCGTGCGCCAGACCGCGCGGTGATTTTCGATGTTGTCGAGGGCGAGTCGCGCGACCGCCACATCGCGCAAGTACTCATTGACGACCGCATCATTATCGGCAGCAGGAGTGGCCTCGCTCAGGCGAGTATGCTCGAGGCGTGCGGGCCATATCTTGTACGCCGAAAAGCCGCAACCGTAACGGTCCAATCCGCGATCCTGTTGATCGCGCAGCGCGATCAGATGCTGAACGCGTTGCTCCAGCGTCTCGCCGAATCCGATCACCATCCCCACCCACGGGTTGTGGAGGCCGGCCTTCATGGTTGAGTCGATGATTCGGAACCAGTCTCCGGTCTTCATCCGTGTCGGCGCGGTGCGTTCGCGCACTTCGTCAACCAGGATCTCGGCCGCGGCGCCGGGCGTGCCATCGAGTCCGGCATCCTTGAGCTCGCAGAGAATATCCCACGCATTGCGGCCGGTCAGCTTCTCCAGACCGAGAATCTCCTCTGGGCTGAACGCATCGATGTGGATTTCCGGATAGCGCGATTTGAGGAAGCGCAGCAGATCCAGATACCACTGAAATGGCAAGTCGGGATTGATGCCGCCCTCGAGCAGAACATCGCGACCGCCGATTCGCCTGAGCTCGTCCATCTGCTCCGCGATTTCATCGAGCGTGAGGGTGAAGGCGCCCTCCTGGTGCCGGGCGCGATAGAACGCGCAAAATCTGCACGCGACGACGCAGATGTTCGTGTAATCGATATTCCCGCCGATGGAATAGGTCGCAATCTCCGGGTTGCTACGGCGCTGACGTACTTCGTGAGCGGCAGCCGCCAGGTCGTGGGTGGGCAAATCGTACAGCCCGCGTATCTCGCCGGCGCTGAGCCGATGCCCGGTAACCGCGCGATCGAGCAGCTTGACGGAAGCGTCTTCGCGAGTTGATTGAATCATCGTAGTTCTCCTGTTTATCGCCGCGCGCCGGTCACGAATATCTATTGTCTCCGCTTGTCCGTGAACTCGGACCATGCGCTCATAAATTTATCGGCTCCGCCACGCGCTATCTTTGCCAGCGCGAAGCGTTCATCGGGATCGAGAAGCGACCAGCGCTCCTGCGGCAGCTTAAGCTCGGCGATCAGCCGCGCAACATCGGGCGGCACCTGGCCGGCGTCGGGCGCCGCGTCGCGCGATCCGGGTTTCATGATCGCGAGCTCGGTTCCCGCGCGGCTCTTCACCGCGTCGCGCAGAAAGGCCGCCAGCACGTCGCATTCCTCCGGGGATGCGACCGGGAAGTGGCAGATCACCAGGCGTTCGGACCGCGAGAGCGCCTGCCACTCCTTCAAATGGAGCTTCACGCCAGCCAAGTCCAGCTTGCGCCGTACCGACAGCGGTATGAACTCGAGCGTCTCGTACAGTTCCTTTTCGAAGTCGAAGCGCCTGAACATCGGGCTCCCCGCGCGCAGCTTACGGCGCAGCCTCGGTCATTGCCCTGACGGTGAAGAAACTCTTGTCCACCGCACCCATGTTGATGTACCAGGACTCGCGCTCGGTGGTGTCCTGTGCAGGGAGGAGGCGATGAGCGGCCGATCCCGGTACAGCTGCGCTATCCAACATTGGGGACCGGGAGGTCGATCAATTCGTTGTGCAGGAGCTGAGGCCGCCGGACGTTGTTCGCCGTGAAAAAGCTCTTGCCAACGTTGTTAACGTACCAGGTCCCGCGCGGCGCCGTCAGCCGGAGCGTGCGGTCATCGTCGAGGATCAGCTCGCGCTCCCGCAAGTAGTCGAGCACCGGAGCGTAGAGGGTGTCCATCTCAACGCCGAATAGTTCGCGGAAGGTCACCTTGCTGAGCTCCATGGCGCGAACCCCGAGCGCCGGATAGCGTGACATCCACTCCGCGGCGTCGACTCGTTTCCCCATTAGCACCGGCAGGCGCCCGGCATTGACCGCGGCGACATAGTCGTGGAGCCCGTGGATGTTTACGTAGACGTGGCCGTTTATCCCTGAGGAGGTGGAGCCCGCGCCGAATCCGAGCACGTCGAGCTGGGGCGCCTGCCAATTGCCGAGCAGATATCGCGAGGCGCCGCCGGGCCGGCCAAAGCAGGTACAGGCGTACTGCTCGTACCCGGCGGAAACGCATCGCTGGGTCGTCTCCTCCCACATCTCGAACATTACCTCCAGCGGCTGGACTGGAATCCAGGTGTTCGACGCCACCGCCCGCTTGAACAGTGGCGTGCGCGGCACCACGGAGAATCCGTAGAAGCTGATAGATGAGGGTTCCAGAGCAAGCGCGGTTTCCACGTCCCGGGTCCATTCTTCCCGCGTCTCGCCGGGCTTGTTGTACATGAGATCGAAGCCGATCTTCGGAAACCCCGCCTGGCGCGCCAGTTCGACGGCCCGGATGCCGTCGATGCCCTGATGCGGCGCGCCGAGCGACTGCAAGCGTTCATCGTTGAACGACTGGATGCCGAAGCTTACGCGCGTCACCCCTTTCGACCGCAAGAAGGCGAGCTTCGCGGGCTCGGCCGTAAGCGGATGAAACTCGATCTCGATCTCGGCGTCCGGGGCAAAAGACAGGCGCGCGCGGAGGTGATCGATCAGGCCGCCGAGCTGCTCCGCGCTGAGCACCGAGGGAGTTCCGCCGCCGAAGTACAAGGAGGTAATCTCGCAGCCCTGCACATACGGCATCGCGGCGTACGCGTCGATCTCCTTCTTCAGGGCCGCCACATACGCCTCCCGATCCTCATCAGAAGCGACGTACTTCGAAAAGAAGCAGAAATCGCAGGCTGATTTGCAGAACGGGATTCCAACGTAGCAGCAGATCGGCCGCTTCGCCCAGATGTCGGTGGGAGAGATCGGTTCCAGAGCCGTGGGATAGAGCACGACGAACTCGCGATCCACCGCCGGATACTCCCGCCAGGCGATCTCGAAGGGAAGGTGTTTCCACCAGTTGGTGACGTCGCGCTTGCCGTTTACGGGCATATAGGTCTCCTTCCTCGCGCGGTGCGTTCAGCCCCCGAGCACGTGCATTCCTACATTTCCGCGATCCATTGAAGCGGAGCTGTCGACGAAGCCGGGGGACTTATTCCGGATCGCCGCTTCCATCCGCGATTCAAGCAATTCTGAATTGACCGTGGGACGGATCGCGCTTTTGAGATCGACGCCGGTGGGCGAGAACAGGCACGCGAACAGCCTGCCATCTGCCGTTAGCCGGACGCGATCGCATCGCGCGCAGAACGGATTGGAGATTGTCGAAATCACACCGAGGCGGAAGTGTCCGTTCAAGAGATAGTAGCTCGCCGGTTCCTCGGTGCGCGCCAGCGGCTTGATCTCGAAGTCCCGCGCCAGCAGCGCGACGATCTCGCGCTCGGTGAAGACCTTGTCGGCACTCCAAAGACCGCGGCTGTCCAGCGGCATGAACTCGATAAAGCGCAGCGGGATGCCGGCGCGATATGCCCAGGCAGCGAGCGCTGGAATTTCCGTATCATTGGTCCCGCGCATCACCACGGCGTTGAGTTTCACCGGCAGTCCCGCCGCTCGCGCACTGTCGATCCCGCGCAGAACTTCGCGCAGGTCGCCGCCGCCGGTTACCTGGTGAAATCGGTCGGAAGACAGCGAGTCAAGGCTGACGTTGACGCCGTCGAGGCCGCAATCCGCCAGTTCGCGCGCGTACCGCGCCAGCAGGGCGCCGTTGGTCGAGAGCGAGACGCGCCGAAGGCCGCGGGCTCGCAGGCCGTGGAGCATCGACACAAATCGTGGCGCACCGCTGCGCAGGAGGGGCTCGCCGCCGGTCAGGCGTATCTGTTCGACGCCGAAGCGAGCGACGAAAACGGTCGCCAGATGATGAAGTTCTTCGAGGCTGAGGACGACATTCTTGGGACCCCAGACCGGAGACTCCGGCATGCAGTAAACGCAACGGAAATTGCAGCGATCGGTCAGCGAGATGCGCAGTTTCTTCATGGTGCGTCCGAATCGGTCGCGCAGCTGCGACGGCTCGGTTCGGACGGTTGCGCTTTGGTTATCTGATAGCACGGGTCGTCTATCCCATGCGCCGCGCGAACGGCGTGGCGCTCAAGAGAGCTGCGGTGGGTGGTCTCGCGGTCAGCATCTCAGAAAGGATAACCTCCGAAGCGCAGAAATCCGCCAACGACGATCGCGAGGCACGACGCGTATACGTTGTAACGCGCCAGAGTCTTCATCCAGCCCGCATAGTTTATGGCGTCGGTGCGAGAGCCCTCGACCTGCTGACGGGTGGCATCGTACGGAAGTTTCACGACGACGCGCGGGCGCAGGTAGAAGGTCAGGATTGCGGCGGTGATTATCAAGCTAAGCCAGATCGTCATCATCGTCGCCAAGGCGGCGCCGTAACCGGTGATGTAGAATCCGGGGTCGGCCAACGACGAAAAATTGCCCAATCGCCACAGCAGCAGGGGTCCGCTCAGCGCGGAACCCATCAGAGCGATCCAGTTCAGCCAGGCGAAGTCGGTGCCGAGTTTGTCGCCGAGCCGCGCGGCCTGGCCGGGCGGAATGAGATCGAGACGCGGGGTCAAAAGGAAATCGAGAAACACATTGGAGCCGACAAACACGGCCGCAAAAAGCATATGAAACGCGGCCAGAACTTGTAGGTCGAGAGATTGAGTTACTTGGTTCACCTGCCACTCCGATAGCTTCCGACTCGAATCGTTTGCACATCATCGGCGAGCGCCTGCGCGCACCGCGTTGGCTCGCCGCTCACGTGTACGGCGCGATCCGCCCACTTGCCGCAATAGTCACACTGGTTGCAATCGAGCAAACAATGGTCGTCCTGGAAGAAGCGCAGGAAGCCATCGAGCTCCGCGCTGTCGATTCGGACGGCCAACGGCTCCGGCTCCTCGCCGAAGAGCTTGTGAGGGGGCTGGATGCCGACCAGGAGGCGGGCGATGTCCTCGCAGTGCCTCGAGTGGTACGCATTGGCGACCATGGCGATCCAGTCGGTGTGCGAGCTTGGTCCCTCTTCCATCTTTTCACGGCCGGCGATCTTGAACAGGTCGATTCCGAGGCTCTCGTAGACGCCCAGATCTTCGGGTCTGACCCATGGTGAGCGAAGATGCTCGGCGGCGTCATTGAGCTTGAACAGCGAGCAACGGTAGTAGCAGTAGTCGACGTAGTATCGGCTGGTGATACTTTCCCCCGAATGGGAAATCATATTGGAGTGATACTGGCGGATGGGGCAACTCAGCAGGCACCCCTCATTGACCACCAGCGAGATACGGCAGCCGACCGCCTTGCGGATGGCGTCGAGACGGCGGAAGTCGCGATTAATCTGGGGATCGAGATGAATCACGGTGGCGCCCAAGTCGTCGAAGAATTTCGCCTTGCGGGCGTCGTTAACCGATGCGAGCACCGAAATGTGGAGCTCGAGAGCGGGGAAATTCTCGCGCACCAGCTCCATGACGAACGGATTGGCCGTGACCACCGCCGCCGCGCCGATATCGACCAGCCACTGGAGACGCTGCAAGAGCTGACCGCGGCCTTCTTCGGAATATTCCTTGTTGCCCAGACAGGTGGCGTTCATGACGTAGACGAGACGAATGCCGTGCTGCGAGGCTTGTGAAACATGCAGCGCGATATCGTCTTCGCTGGCGTCGGACAGCATCTGCGAGGAGCGAAGCGTAGCCTCGCTCGGCAGGCTTCCGTAAATGTAATCGGGCTTGAACGGCGCAATTTGCGCGATGAGTTCGGGATCCCAATTGGTCGGGAGCATCAGTTTCATCGGCGTCTCCATCAGCTCCTGGGGAGTTGTAGCTCGCGGCCGTCGAGCACCTGGCGGAAACCCCAGTTGACTCTGAGGTCGCCGAGCCAGACGAGGTTCGCAGTGGCGACCCCGAGTTGCTCGCGCAGGCGCGCCTGCAGTTTGGCCGGGTCGTGCGCCGCACCTTCGACGGCGACGGTCAGGACGCCGGCGCGCGCGTTGGCCTCGCGGATCAGCAAGACGTTGCGGCCCACCAGGGTGGGGTCTTCCTCGATGCACATCCGGACGTCGTAGGCGGTGATTATCCGGTCGCCGACGAGCACGCTGCTCTCGGGACGTCCGTAAATCTTCAGTCGGCGAAAACCGCAACCGCACGGGCATTGCCCGGGCGCGAATGCGGCAATGTCACCAGTGTCGTAACGCACGAAGACGCTCCCCGCAGTGGAGAGCTTGGTAACGATCAGACGACCGCGGGAACCGGGCACGACCGGAATGCCGGCATCGTCGATGACTTCGAGGTAGCAGACGTCCTCGTGCACGTGGGGAGCGGTATGCCATCGGCATTCGTCAATCGCAGCGCCTTCCTGCGTTCCACCGCGTTCGAAGACATCCTCGACTTCGAGGCGGTCGCGAAGGAACTCGCGCATGCGCGGGGTAAGCGGCAAACCCACGACGACGACCGAGCGTACTCCCTTGAAAAGCTGGTGCGGCCGATTCGTGATGCCGTGGCTGCCTCGAATCAGGGAGAGCAGGAACGGCGCGGTGGTCGTGATGAATTCCGGCCGCTGCGCGGAGAGCGTATGCAGGAAGGACTCGGTGAACTCGGAGCCCATGCTTCCCCAGAAAAACGCGCAGCGCCCGCCCAAGCGTGCGATCGCGTGAGCCTCGCAGGCGGCGAGACGGTGCCATACCGGGCTCATCAACAGGGCAGTCATCCCGGAGCGGAATCCCGCCCAGCGAAAGCCGCGCATCGTCGGCTGTATGTACGCTTCCTCTTCCTCCGCGCTCAGCCATACGAGCAGCGGAGCGCCGGAAGTGCCGCGCGTGCTGAATGCGACCGGGCCCTGATGCGGATTGGTCCAGCCGTCACCCGCTTCTACAAGGTCATGCTTTGAAATCGTCGGGAAGCGCTCGAAATCTTCGAGCGAACGAAGCAGCCCGGGTTCGACGCCGGCCCGGTCCCACAGTTTGCGGTAGAATGGAACGTCGAAGTAAGCGTGGTTGGTGACCTCGCGCAGACGGCCGGTCTGCCAGGCAGTCAATTGCGCGCCCGAAAGGGTCTCGATGAAATCGTTTCGCGCGCAGCTGGAAGTAATGTCAGGCATCGCCGATCAAATACCTCGTCCGCGAGGTGACCATCCGATACACCAGTCGTGGATGCCCGCCGCACAGTGCGAAGGCCTGAACAGTTCGCCGCGCGACAGGTAGTAGGGTGGCGCGGCGAGGCGGAGGTTGCGAATCATCCGTCCGTCAACTTCGTAGAACCCTTCGCGGAGGTGGAAGCAGTCGCACTTGACGCACTGGGGTGCGAGCAGCAGGGCGCTTTCGACGTGCATAAAATGACGCGACGGCTGGAGGCGGACCGGATTTAGTGCGGGAGGCTCGTCGCCGAACACCACAATCGTCTTCATCGTGCGCTGTGCGAGATCCGCAAATCCCTTTTTGCGCAGCTCCGCCGAAAGCAGCTCAAGCACGTCTTCTCTGATCACGAGCGCATCGACGCTCAGTTGCGCCAACAGGGCGGGCGTGAGGGTGACCCGCTCCGCGGAAGCGTCGAGGCAAATGAAGCGGCCATCGAAACGCTCGGCGACACCGCGACCAAGGCCGGGCATCAGCAGACTCGAGCCGAGAAACGAGATGGGACTGCTGCCGTAGTCCTGGACCGCGATCGTTGAGCCGTCGGGGATGCCCATCATCCGGTAACACCAGGCGAGATGCTCCGCCCAGATGTCGAGGTCTCCGTCGCCGAAGGCAAGCTGGCCGCCGGGAACGTCGAACAACAGATATGGATTCTCAGTTGGCACTCGCGGCTCCCTGGCCGACGCGCGGGATGCCTTGCAGGGCAACCACGCCAACATGATCCATCGTCGCGACCTGGTGCGTCCTCAGCGCGGTGCCGATTTTGGCACCGACGTTCAGGGCCGGCTCGACGTAGCCGACCATCGCGGACAGCGCCTCGACGCCAACCTCCGCCTGATCGAGCATCTCCCACGGCACGATCGAAATCTTGCCGCTATCCGGATCGATCGGAATCAGAGAGACATTGACCAGCGGAAATCCGTGTCCATGCGGCGGAATCCAGGTGGGATGAGCGGCGACCAGAGGGCCGACCTCGGACAGTCCCCAGATAGGAAAGATCGGGCGGCCGCATAGCGCTTCCATATGCCGCCGCCATCGCGCCGCGAAAGATCCTGTCGATACGAAGACATAGGCAGACTGACTAATCATCGGCGGTATCCGGCCCCCCGCCAACATTGCATCGGCCTGGCTTCGCTGAATGATCATGTAGTTGTCAGTCACGAAGTCGGTCAGCTCGCCGGTGTCGAACTCTTCGAGGCTGGCAAATACAACCGGCTTACCCTGTGAAATGGCCAGCAAAATACCTGTCAGCATCTCCCACGAGCCGATCGTAGGTTCGGTGCATACAAACGGGATCTCGCGCAGCCGGGGAATGAACGCCGCCATCGAGGCAGCCATCGCCGACACCGAGAAATGTGAATGCGCGACCAGACCACGGCCGCTCGGAATCAGTATCGCGGGCTCCGTCGCACGTATAGCTGTTCCCGCCTCGCTGAATGTCCCTTGCAGTTCGCTCCTGGCGACCATTCTAACGCCCTCGGCTTGCGCAGGCCCGGCGCCATCGGAGGTGATGAGCGCAGACGCCTTGCCCTCGGCAAGCCGGGACGGAAGCTGCTCGGCGGAGTCCGCGGGATTTGCGAGCAAGACGCGGCGCCCGGCGAACAAGCCGGCAAGGCACAGGCACAGGCTCTCGAGCGGATCAGGATCGGAGATCGCGATGGTGCCGGTGAGGCCGGCGGCCTGGATGCCGCCGGCCAGACTCAGGCTTTGCTCGAGTAATTCACCGTAAGTGATGCGGACATTTTTGTCCGCGACCGCGATGCGGTCCTTCATCGTCGCGAATCGCTGCCGGAACAGACGGCCGAGCGGCTGCTGTGCTACCGGAACTCGTCGCGGGATGCCTGCAGGCCAATACCATGATGGCAACGCACCGCCGACTTTGGACATGACTATCCCTGAAAGGTCGCCTTCTCGTATGCAATGTTGGTTTGCCTGTCACTCTGTGATGGCGCCCAGCTGAACAGCGTGTACTCGAAATGCCGATAGCCACCGGCAAAATGGAGTCCTTTGGGCGGCCCAGGCATCAGGCCATCCGCGGGCATGCCATTGGGATGCTGAAACGGCTCCCAGGCATGGTAGATGACCAACTGATCCGGTCGCACGCATGCCGACGGCTTCGCTCTCACCAGAAATTCGCCGTAGTCGTTGTACACGCGAATGAAGTCGTGGTCCTCGATGCCCTTTTCGCGCGCGGCAGTACTATTGATGAATGCGAACGGCTCGCCGCGATGCAGCTTCATCATTTCGAGCGAGGTGTGCCAATTGGCGTGGACGCTCCATCGAACGTGGCCGCCGGTGATTCTCATGGGCTGATGACCGCCGATGTCGGGCGGCCGCTTACAGCGCACGAGGGCCTCGTCCGCTTCGACGAAGTATGGGTGATCGATGTAGAACGCGATGCGCCGGGTGGTGGTCGCGTACGGGACCTTCAGTTCCACCTGGTCTCTCATCGGCACATGGACCTGGCCCGGGATCATATCCGTGCTCTGGCATACCATTCCGTGCCAGGGCGGACGCCCGCTCAGCCAGGCCTTGCCGTTCTTGCGCATATTGGTGAGGCCAACGTCTTCACCGTCAAGGCTGGTGAGCCATCCCAGCTCGCCCAGCGCATGCAGGCAGTCATCGACCATGCGCTCTTCGTCGGCGTTGCTGTCGCCATAGCGGTCGCCATAGGTCGCGCGCCAGCACAAGTCGTCGACGATGACCTCGCGGTTTTCGCCGGCCTTGTACTTTTCGATGCCGCGGGCCTTGAGGTGCTTGGCGATGCTGGTCAACAGGCCCAGCGCAATCTGGCGGTCCGATCGGGACTCTCCCTGCATCGGCACCGACTGGTCGGTGAAGCATAGGAGGCGCGTGCCGGGCGTGGAGTACTTTACATCCGCATACTCATAGTAAGAGGCGGCCGGCAATACATAGTCGGCGTAGAGACCGGTGGTACTCCAGCGGGGATCGAAGACAACGATCGTTTCGAGCTTCGGCCACAGAGTCTTTATATAGGTGTTCATGCCGCCGCGATGACGGCGCAGGGGATTCGATCCTGATACGAACATGGCGCGCGGCGTCTCTTTCTGGTCGAATCCGTCCCACCAGCCCTTGGCGACTGCGTCTTCGGCGTAGTCACTGATCTTCTTGTCGGTATAGGGATCGTGCAGGTGCTTGTCCCAGACTTCCTTGTATCCGGCGTGTCGATACCAGAGAAAAACCCCGGGCGTGAGCGTGCCCGACATCTTCAGGCCCTCATGGGTCGCGCCGTTGGCGACCTCGACCGGCGGCATCGTGGGGTCCATCTTAAAGCGCATCTTGTAATCGTCATGCATCATCTGGGACAAGGTCGCGGCCCCGGCGATCGGGTTGGCCGATTCGATCACCTGCCTGGGCATCCCGGCGACAGCCGCCATCGAGGCCGAAATCTCCGTTCCCGGCGACCATCCCTGGGTGCCGGCGCCCGGTTTGCCGATGCTGCCGGTCAGCGCAAGGATGTAGCAATAGGAGCGCTCGAGCAGGTCGCCGTGATAAAGCTTGCCTTGAACGAAGTTGATATAGCCGAAAATCTTGCGCGGCGGCCGGCATAGCTCGGCGATCTGCTGGAGCGTGTCCGGGTGAACACCCGACATCTCGTGGACCTTGTCCGGGGTGTAGCCGAGAAGCCGCTCCTTGAGCAGGTTGAAAACGCTTCGGACCTCGATGCTGGTGCCGTCCTTCAGGCTTACGCTGGTGCGCGTGTCGAGGGCATAGTCGGCGGCCATTTCGAGCGTGCCCTTGGGCATCTGCACAAGCTTTCCGGTGGCGCTGTCGATGGAGTAGAACTGTTCGGGGTCGCCGCCCTCGCGCAGGTGGGACTCTGAGAGGAACCGGCCATCATCTGAACGAACCAGGATTGGCGCATCGGTCTGTTCCTTGACGAAGGGCTCGTCGATCCATCCCTTGTCGATCAGAATCTTTGCCACTCCGAGCCACAGCCCGGGATCGGCCGACCAGTCAATCGGTACCCAGATGTCGGCGAACTGGCATGAAGGATTCTTGTCCGGTGCGACGGCGATTATCTTGGCGCCGCGATAGCGGGCTTCAAGGAGGTAGTGAATGTCGGGGATGTTCGCGTACACCGGGTTGGACATCAGGATGATGGTGTCGGCCAGAAACCAGTTTTCGATGCCGGGCTCGTGATGCATCTCGCCAAAGGTCAGCCACTGGCCGACCTTGAAGTCACCGCTCACGAAGTCGAGATCGAGGCTGACTCCACCGAGTAAGGAAGTCATGCCAGTGGTCGAGCCCTCGGCGGCGCCGCGAAACACTCCGATGCCATTGGCGCAGTGGTCGTCCATCAGAGCCTTGGGGCCGTACTTCTGGATGACGCCGGCAATCTTATCGCCGATTTCCTCGAAGGCCTGCTCCCAGGAGATCTGTTCCCACTTACCGCTGCCGCGCTCGCCCGCCCGCTTCATCGGGTGCAGCACTCGGTCGGGTCCGTACATCGCGCGCGAATGTTGATAGCCCTTCTGGCATCCACGCGGATTGTAGTCGGGCACCTTCGAGTCGGGGTCCTCGAACTCCGGATAGGAGCACGAGATCTCCTCGCGAATCACCTTGCCGTCCTTGGCATAGACCCGGAAGGGACAACTGCCGGGGTAGCAGTTGACCCGATGAGTCCCCCACTTGCAGCTATCCCATTCAAAATATTGGCGCTGCTCCTGCACGGAATCCCGTCTGGGCCCGGAGTTCTGAGGCTTATCCGATTCGTTTGCCATTTTCTTAGCCTCTATGACTACGCAGGGAGAGTTGCCTTTTCGAAGTCAATGTTGGTCTGCCGATCCGACTGCGAAGGAGCCCAGTTCCACAGGGTGTACTCGTAATGGCGGTAGCCGCCTGCGAAGTGGAGGCCCTTGGGCGGGCCGGGCAGCAAGCCATCGTAGGGCATCCAGTTTGGATACTGATACGGCTCCCATGCGTGGTAGATCACGAGCTGGTCGGGCCGGGTACAGGAACTGAGCTTCGCCCGGGTTATGAAAGAGCCGTAGTCATTGTATACGCGGATATAATCATGATCCGCGATGCCCTTGTCCTTCGCGACGGTTTCGTTGATGAACGCAAAGGGCTCGCCGCGATGCAGCTTCAACATCTCGTAGGACACCACCCAGTTCGAGTGAACGCTCCATCTAAGGTGTCCGCTGGTAAGCCGCAAGGGCTGCGCACCGCCGATGTTGGGCGGCTGCTTGTAACGGACCAGATGCTCGTCGGCCTCAATGAACCACGGATGGTCGAGGTACAACTCCATTCGCCGCGTAGTAGTCGCGTATGGCACCTTTTGTTCGATCTGATCGCGGAACGGCCAGAATATCTGGCCTGGAACGATGTCGGCGTTCTGGACCACGGTCGCGTGCCAGGCGGGGCGGCCGCTCAACCACGCTTTGCCGTTCTTGCGCAGGTTGGGAAGCGTGAGTTCCTCGCCGTCGAGGCTTTCGAACCAGCCCATCTTTCCCAGCGCGTTATAGGTGTCGTTTACCAGCTTCTCCTCGTCGTCGTTGCTTTCGCCGTAGCGTCCGCCGAAGGTGGCCCGCCAGTAAAGTTCCTTGACGACGATCTCACGGTTACCGGACTTGTACTTTTCTATGCCGCGCTTCTGTAGATGCTCCTGTATGCGCTTGAGCAGCGCGAGCGTGATCTGGCGGTCGGACCTGGACTCGCCGAGCATCGGCACGGTCTGATCCGTGAAAGTGCTGAAGCGGGTCGCCGGCGTCGAGTACTTGGCGTCGGCATACTCATAGAACGATGCGGCCGGCAGCGCGTAGTCAGCATAGAGTCCCGTGGTGCTCCAGCGCGGATCCAGCACCACGATCAACTCGAGTTTCGGCCACAAGGTTTTCAGATAGGTGTTCATGCCGCCACGGTGACGGCGCAGCGGATTCGATCCGGATACCAGCATTCCCTTTGGAGTGACTTCCTTGGCCGGGTGTACGAACCCATTCCACCAGCCATTGGCGAGCGATTCCTCGGCGTACTGGCTGATTTTCTTGGGCGCGTTCGGGTCGTCGAGAAACTTGTCCCAAACTTCCTTGTACCCGGCGTGGTGGTACCAGAGCCAAACCGGCGGCGACAGTGTGCCGCCCATCCTGAGACCTTCACGCAGCGCACCCAAAGAAGCCTCGGCCGGAGGTATCGTCGGGTCCATTTTGAAATATGTCCGATAGTCCTCCTGGATCTTCTGCGACATATTCATCGCGTGCAGCAAAGGATCTCCCGTCTCGAGCACCTCGTTGGGCATCCCGCCGACGACGGCGGCGCCGCCGATATACTCGGCTCCGGCCGACCAACCCCGCGATCCCGTGCCGGCCTTGCCGACGTTTCCGGTGAGCGCGAGCATGTAGCAGTAAGAGCGCTCCAGTAGATCGCCATGGTAGAGCTTGCCGGCGTTCCAGTTGACGAAGACGAACACCTTGCGCGGCGGCTTGACGAGTTCGGCCAACTGTGCGAGCTGGTCGGGGTGGATGCCCGATATCTCGTGCACCTTTTCCGGCGTGTATTCTGCGACTCGCTTCTTGAGCAGCTCGTAGACCGTTGTGACCGCGATCTGCTTCTTGTCCTTTAGGGTAACTTTCCAGTTGCCCTCGAGCGCATAATCGAACGGCATCGCCAGCGTGCCCTTGGGCAGCGGCTCGGGCTTGCCGGTGGCAGTGTCGATCGCGAAGTACTGCTCCATGTCCCCGCCGTCGTTTAAATCGGCTGCGCGCAGGAACTGCTGATTGTCCATGCGAACCAGCACCGGGAGATCGGTCTGCTCCTTCATGAACTCGAGGTCGAGCCATCCCTTATCGATCAGGATTTTGCAGACGCCGAGCCACAGGGCCGGGTCGGCCGACCAGTTGACCGGCAGCCACATGTCAGCGAACTGCGCAGTGGCATTCTTGTCGGGCGCGATCGCGACCACTTTCGCACCGCGATAGCGCGCCTCGAGAATATAATGGATGTCGGGAATGTTCCCGTACGCGGGATTGGAAAGAGCGATGACGGTATCTGCGAGGAACCAGGTCTCGATTCCCGGCGCGTGCTGGAATTGCCCGAAGGTCAGGTACTGGCCGGGGTTGAAATCACCGATGAGAAAGTTGAGATCGTAGCTGACCCCACCCAAGCGCGACACGAAGCCGGTCGAGGCGCCCTCGCCACCGCCGCGCAACACGCCGGCGCCATTGGTTCCATGGTCGTCGGAAATCGCCTCCGGCCCGTATTTCTGGATTATGTCGACGAGCTTGCTGGCGATCTCATCGTAGGCCTGGTCCCAGCTGATCCGTTCCCACTTGCCGCTGCCCCGCTCGCCCGCCCGCTTCATCGGGTATAGCAGCCGGTCGGGGCCATACATCGCTTTCGAGTGCTGGTAGCCCTTCTGGCATCCGCGCGGATTGTAGTCGGGCACCTTGTAGTCGGGGTCGTCGAACTCCGGATAGGTGCACGAGATCTCCTCGCGAATCACCTTGCCGTCCTTGGCATAGACGCGGAACGGGCAACTGCCCGGATAGCAGTTGACGCGATGGGTTCCCCATCGGCACTTATCCCATTCCCAGTAGTTGTCGTCGGCCTCGGCGACTGCCTGGCGGGCCTCGGGATTTTCGTCGTCCTTGCGCTTGCTCATGACTGGTGCCCCTTCCCGGCCTCGACACCCTGCTCGATCGGATCGACCGGAGCTTCGACCTTGAACGGAGTGAAGGCCTCCGACCATTTGTAGATGATGAGCAGGTCCATCAATTCGGAATGTTCGCCGCGCTCGGCGCGTGCGCGATGCTCCTTGAGCGTAACCAGCGCCTGGTCAACGCCGGGTCCGAAGTACTTCCGAAGCAGATCGGCCGGAATATCGGCTTGACCGGTCGGCTTATTCCCGGCGCCGAAAGTCGTTGGCCGGACAAACGGCGGTATGTAGTAAACGTTGGGACCGGTGTTGTAGTCGGGACGCAGCGGCAGGGCGACTTTGTATTCGTTGACCAGCTTGGCGACGAAGCTCTCCTTGTCGTCCAGGTAACCGAAGTACATCCCGCGTGCGGGACAGCTCTTGGCGCATACCGGAGCGTAATTGTTCTCCACCCGGCCCGCGCAGAAGTCGCACATCTCGTAAGTGCCTGCGACGATGTTCTCCATCGGAATCTTGTAGGGACATTCCGCGGCACACACGCCGCATTCGTCGCACGAACTCGGATCGATGACGACGATCCCGTCCGCCTCGCGCTTGTGCAACGAGTTCTTGTGCCCGTTCCCCTGGCTCGACGGCATGCCGCCGCCGCGCGCGAAGTGATCCCGGCAGGCGTTGATGCAAGGAGCATCCGTGCAGTGATTGCAAAGCCGCGGCATATAGAAAAAATAACCGTTCGGCCACTCGCCGCCGCCCTGGTCTTCTTCCCAGATGGGTCCCCACTTCACCGGGTCTCCGGTTTCCTTGGTCACCGGATGCAGGTACTTGGCGCCCACCGGAGAGGTGTAGACCTCCTCCCAGTTGAAGTTCCACGTTCCGCCGTAGTCGCGAACCCGGTCCGGAACCTTGCGCCCCAGTTCCATCCATCCCTTGGGCCATCCCTCGCCGGGCTTGGTTTCGCACCATATGTACCGGAGCATCTCGGTGCCGGGATGGTTAAGACGGTGAGTGCTGCAGGCGACCGTGCAAGTCTGACACCCGATGCACTTATCGAGGTTGATCACCATTGCGAGCTGTCTTTGGCTCATGGCATTGCCTCTCTAATCCTTCATGCTGACGTAAATGAAATCCCGGTCCCTCGTTCGAAGGCGCTGGCCCCAATTCGAACGCATCCTGTCGCACCAGGGCGCGTGACCGCACCCGGGCGTGACGCCCCACAAGCAGGACGTCTCAGCTGGTATTCGGCTTGCGCATTTAACCTCACCGGTCATTAGGAATCTTGGGAACGCGGTCGTGTTTTACGTATGCACCGCTCGTGCCATGGAGTGCCGGCGCGGGTGACTGCCGAATTCAATTTCTGTGGTGCATGTGTCGCTTATGGCTACAGCCGCTATGGTGCCATCCGCGCCATTTTTTTCTGGAGCATGCCTTCATCCGGCGGTGGATGGCATGCGTCGGGGTTCGGTCCCATTCTCGTCGGCCCCTAACGCTCGTTAGGCTAGGAGCACGGAGCAAGGTGCGGTCTCATTTCTGCAACCCGGGTTTCAAACCTGCGACTGATGATAGCCGGCCTGCGCAATCAACCTAACAAGCGTTAGGCAACAGTGCGGATGGCGGCTTTCGACGCGCGACATCCGCCATTATACGGTCGGGAAGAAAGATCGGACCAACGGATGCGGGAACCCGCATCCGCCGCGGATTCCCAGCCGCTGATGCCTGGATCTAGTGCCCAGCCGTGCCGGCCGCCCCGCCTGCGGAGCCGGGCTTGCCCTTGGGCCAAAGCGTTTCGACTTCGCGCGCGAACGCGCCGTAGATCTCGTTAACCAACTCGGCATGCCTGATCAGAATTCGCATGTCGCCGGTGATTTTGATCTTGCCCTTCAGTCCCGCGTCGATGAGATCGATCTGTCCAGCCGCGACCTCTTCGAATACCGATGAGGGAAGCTCGAAGATGAACTCGAAATCCTTGCGCGGCGGTGGCGCGTCGGCTTGCCGGTACTCGAGACATTTGCCGTCGGTGAACAGCACCACGAAATTGCGCACCTCGCCGGCCGGGAGATAGAGCGAGCGCGCATCGCCGACAATCTTCGCCAGCACGTGGAAGGTGCCACGCGGGGAATTTTTATCGACTTTCGGATTTTCGTTGAGCAGCTTTTTGATCGCCTCGTACCATTCGGTTGTGTAAATCGCAGGCATGATATTCCTCTCGCGGCCGATCCGGTTCGCTTAATAGAGCCGATTTTCCTTCTGCCACGGTCTGGCCAGGCCATAGTCGTTTGCAATGACCTTGTATGCGTTGTAGCCGCCGGCCGCGCTGATTCCTCCGCCGCCCGCCGACGCGCCGCACATGTAGAGTCCTTCCATCTCGCTGCGATAGATGTGCGCCCGCGGCATCCCGGGATTCATAATGCTGAGCCGGCCGTGCGAGAAATCGCCCTCGGGCATCGCCATCCGGTTTTCCATGTCGAGCGACACGTAAAGCTTGTCGGCGATTACATTGGCGCGTGTCATGTTGGGAGCGTAAGTGCCCCAGAGCTCCAGGAATTTCCCGTTGTAGTCGCGCCGGACGTTGTCCCATTCCTGCGCGCTGAGGCACGAAGCTTTCGGGAAGAAGAACCATCCGTTCATCGTGTGCATTCCCTTGGGCGCCTGGCTGGGATCCCACAGCGAATTGACCCAGGTGCCGGCGCCGGGCAGGTCGGGAATCTGGCCGCCGTAGGCCTGCAGGATATAGTCGGAGACCTCTTGGGCATTTTCGAATCCGACGATGGTGTAGAAGCACTTGTTGATGTCGGGATTATGCCGCGCGGATTTGTAGTCGGGCGCCGCGCGCAACGCGAATGACGGCGTGCCGAGCACGTGCTCGGGTCCAAACCGCCAGTTCGACATCCGCTCTTTTCTGAATTCGCTGAGCTTGTCCCATCCGATGAGATCGACGAAGGTGGTTTTCGGATCGGCGTTGGAGGCGACCAGTTTGCGCGCCTCGATGGTGCGCCCGTCCTTGAGCCGCACGCCGGTTGCGCGTCCGCCGGAATTGAGAATCTCGACGACCGGGCTGTTGTAACGAAGGTCCGCGCCCGCCGCGAGCGCCGCGGCCGCCATCGAATGCGCCAGCGTATGCGTCCCGCCGATCGACATGTAGTGATTCGCGCACAGCCAGATCACGCACATCACGAAGCCAAAGCCGTCGGCGGTGTGCAGGTTCGCGCCCCATTCCACGCACTGGCGGTACATGGTCGCGCGCAGCTCGCTCGACTCGAATACCTCGTCGATGAGCACTTTCGGGCACTTGTTCATCTCTTGCGGCTGGAACCCGAGGTCAAGCCAAAGCTGCAGCAGCCGGCCCATGATGGCTTCGCTGCGCCCCCCATCGAGCTTCACCTCGGACGCGGGCGGGCTGTAGAGCAGCGCCGAGATATAATCGTTGGCCGCCAGCACCTTGCCGCGAATCGCAGCGAAAGCATCGGCGTCGCGGCGCGAGTAGTAGGCGATACTCGCATGCGTGCGGTCCGCGAGTTCGGGCCGGTAGATGACCAGCGGCGGCCTGCCATCGGCAAAGGTGATTCCGACCTGCGCATCCGGCTTGATCACCCGCGCCCCGAAGCTGGGCAGGTCGAAGTCGCGATAGAACGGCATCATCTCGATGAACTCCATGTACTGGGCATGGAGGTTGTGCCAGAAGCCGGGAACGGTCGCCTCATCGGTGTGTGCGCCGCCGCCTTCGTCGTGGCGCCGCTCGAATATCCCGACTTTCAAGCCCGCGCGCGCGAGATATGCGCCCAGGCATAGACCGTTGTGGCCGGCTCCGATAATTACCGCGTCATAAGATGCGTCTGGCATGCGGCTCTCCTAATGGTTGCCCTCAGGGGCGAGCTTCATCAGCCGATGAACCCGAAGTGGAAAGAAAAGATTGCCGATCCGCGAGGTGACTTTCAGGCGGCCTCGAAGATGCTCGATCAGCGGATTGCTGCGGCCCTGCAGCAGCTTGGTCAGTGACTGGTACGAACCCGCGATGGTGGCGTCGAACGGCCCAGCGTTGCCGTCGCTAATTGCGATTTCATCGCCCCGAAAATCCACCGTCACGGAAGCATCGTAATCGGTCGCGGTCAGTCCGAGGCGGCCACGCAAACGCGACGCGCTTACCCGCCGGCGCGTCGAATCGGCGAGTTGCTGCTCGAGGAACTGCTGCACGATCGAGGCGAGCCCGCTCGTCGCGTTGTCATCGAGTCGCACCGGGATATCTGCGATAGCGGTCATTTCCACCAGCGCTCGACGTGCTGATCCTGCGCGATTATCTCCAGTGCGTTGTATGCCGGCGCGAAGGTCACGAACCCGTGGGGATGCTGCGTAGCGCCGCACATGTAAAGATTCCCAATCGGAGTCCGATACTCTGAAAGAATCGGGCCGGGGCGATTGTCCAGCATGTTGCCGAGATCGATCAGGCCGCCGATCCAGTCGGCAAACACCATGTTCGGCATTCGGCGCGTGATATCGAGCGGCGTGTAGGTCGCCCAATCGATGAAGGAATCGTCGCTCAGGTTGGGCGCGGCGGTTTTCCAGACGTCGATGCAGCGCTGGCCGTACTCGCGCGCCACCTTGTCCCACTCCTGCGGACCACCCTTGGCGAGGTTGTAGGGCGCCATCTGGCGCAGCAGACCGGTGTAGAATCCATGGGGCGCGTCGGTCGGATCGTAGAGCGAGTTGACCGCGGCGTTGGGCCTCGGATTTAGAAGTTTGCCGGCGCGCACGTCGCGCCAATCGTCATTGAACTGCTTCTGATTTTCGTAACCGAGGTTAATCACCCAGGCCCGGTTGACATCGGGATCGAATGACGCCGCGCGATACTCGGGAAGCTTGGTCATCGCCAGATGCACGCTGAAGAAGGTCGAATCCATGTGCGGGAAGTGCTCGACTTCGGCGGTCAGCGGAGCGGGCAGGTTCTCGCGCCCGATCATCTGGAAGAAAGTCTGCTCGAGGCTGATAGAACTGGCGACCAGATGCCTCGCGCGCACTTCGCTGCCATCTTCGAGGCGGACGCCGACGGCTTTTCCCTTCTCGACGATAATCTTCTCGACGCCATGATTGAGGAAAACGCGCCCACCGGCTTGCGCGAGCGCTTCCCATAGCGAATGGGCCAGCGCGTGCGATCCGCCAATGCAGATGTGCCAATTGTCGATCTTGCTCAGCAGCAGCGGGAACGAAACCGCCAGCCCCTTGCGGTCGGTCGCATAGCCCGCGAGCGACGCGTGAAATGAGAGATGCGCCTTGACTCGATCGTTCTCGAAATGGTGGTCGAGGAATTCGTTGATCGTCTGATGACGCAGATGAACGCTCAGGTATTTGCTCTTTTCTTCGACGCCCCAGGCCACCAGTGCCTTGGTGATCTCCTTCATCGAAGTCGGCGGCGAATACATCAGCGTGCGCAAAATCAGGTCGCGGTAGCCGCGCGCTTCTTCGTAAACCGCGCGAAAAGTGTCAGCATCCTTGCGCGAAAAACGCGCGATCGATTCACAGGTCTTGTTGAGATCGGTATGCACCACCAGCGCAGTACCGTCTTGAAATACGCTCGCCATCTGCACCGGTGGCTGGACGTAACGAAGTCCATGGCGGGTGACCAGCTCGAGGTCGTCGTAAACGGGGCAGATGCCGACCAGAGTGTGATAATTCGCGTGAACGTTGTGCAGGAAGCCCGGCCGCGTCAGTTCCTCGGTGCAGAGTGCGCCGCCTTCTTCGGTGCGCTTCTCGAAAACGCCGACGCTCCATCCGGCTTTCGCCAGGTAGCCGGCGAGCGCCATCCCGTTGTGACCCGCACCGATTATCACCGCATCAAAGGTTGCATCGGACATCGAAGGCTACCTCGCTTACCGCATCTCTAATGGGCGCCGCTCGCCGCGGCCGCGGTTGTGAACGATCCCATCTCAAGTATGGCGTCTCAAGTATCGTGCCTGAACTAAACTCAGGGTGATTCTTTTATAACTGGTTAGTCAGTCATATGACTGCCGAGTCACCACCCAAATGAGACGCAATTGCCATGCCTGAAACCAAACGCATCATATAGCTAATTATAGCATCCAATAACTCGTCAGTGTTCAGGTTTCGGCTGACTTTCGTAGTTTTTTCGCCCAGCGCACGGTGTCCCTGAACGGACCAATGGACAACCGCGCGCCATTGCGCCGATCCGGGCTTGGAGGCTCGCGATGTAGATTTAGTAGCGTCGGCGGGATTTTTTGGGGCGAGGGTCCGGTTCCGACAGCATGCGAGCGCCCGCCACGCTTCGGTGTGTCCGGTCGCGTCACTCGCGGACGGGGATGATTCCGATTGATGCAGCGGGACGCGCGCTCATTGCGCGTGTCCCGCAATCTTTGTGCTCAGCGCACCAATTCAAGCAAGCTCACGGCTTGCCGATCACTTCATGATTGAGCCGCGATGGCAGCCACATTCTTCGTTCGATTTGAGGTTTTGGTCTTTTTTCTCGATCGAGGCTTCTTGATGGCAGATGCGACCGGCACGCCAGCATCCGAATTCATTGCGTCCACAGGCTGCAGGTCGTTGAGCTCGACGTTAGTTTGCTCGGGTTTGGCGAAGATCGCGCTCGGAGCAAAATTCGGCCGATCGTTGCCCTTCAGGTGGGCGTCGCGCAGTTCAAGATAACGCATTCGGGTGGTGCTGATGCCAACGAAGACAGGTCCGTCGATTCCATTTTTTCCGACCGAGCGGCACTCGAAGCGGGTATTGATGATCGGAAACGGCTTTCGGGCAGCGATGGACAGCACGGAACCGGGCCACCATCTGCCTTTGCCGACGCGGACGATCCAGACCCAGACAGGAGCACCTGGACTAAGTTCGCAGATCCGATGAACTTCCATTTGGTAGTCTTCCCTCCACAGTTCTTACGTCAACGGCTTTCAGCCAAGCGCGGAAATTTCTGAAATACGAATCGTATGTGGGGCACCCGGCTGGCCTGCTTCGTTCCAATCCGGCGCTGAGGGCTCCCCGCAAACCAGTCGAATAAGTTCACGATTTCTGGCGGGGGACGCAGCGCGCTGACTGCGGTTGGTCACGGCAGGCTTCTCGGGGCCGCGCTTGGCGCCGCGGTGCCCAAATCACGCTCGGCGTCAGCGAGGGCCGCGAAGATTGAGTCTGCCGTGACGGCGGCCATCAAGGTTCGCAGCGTTTCAGGCCGGGAACACATCTGCGGCAGCTTCGCCAGCCAGGGCAAGTGCAGTTCGTGATACTTAAGGCCGAGTACGAAAAACAGATGAGTGGGTTTGCCGTCGAGAGCGTCGAAATCGACCCCGCCGCGCGATCGGCCCAGGATCATGAACGGTTTGACTACCTGCTCAGGATGGCGATTGAGCGTGTGCAGGAAGGCGAGTCCGTTACCGGTCGCGCTCGGCATGATATTCTCGCGCTCGATAAGAGCGCCGACGAACCAGGTCTTGTCCCTCACCAAATTCAGCCGGCTGGCCAGATTCGCCAGCTCCTCGATGACTCCGGTTTTGGTGTTGGCCTCCAGGTCGGGAATTATGTGGCTTGGCTGAAAGCAACTCGCGAGGTCCAGCATTCTGCGCGCCGCCGGTGCGCCTCTGGAAACGTCAACGCTCCGCGGCGTGACTCCCAGCATTTGATCGTCGAGCCAGGCGTCCAGCATCGCCTTGCGGAAGCGCCATTGATTTCCGATTTTGACTCCGGGTAACTCGCCCTCGGATACCAATTTGAGCACGGTTCGCTCGTTGAGGTTCAGGTAATCGGCGAGTTGGCGAACCGTCATCAACCTATCTGCCGATTCAGGGTAGGTTTCCGTCGTTCTACGGAGGATGTTTGGCACGTGCGTAAGAATACCTAGAAATCCTATAGAATACAATCGATTACTCAAAATTCGGAGCAAAAGTCCGCACTGTTCGAAAACGCGCATGCGAACGTTTGTGCAATCGACGTGAAGCAAAGATGGGAGGCGGCCGAAAGGGCGCTGTCGTCGTATGCTGGACAGGGGCTTGCCGGATTGGCGAATATCGCAGAGCATCCGTGGAGTACCAGAGCGCACGAGAAGCGAGAGTCAGCTTGGACAAGGTTTCAGTACTGGCGAGCGGTGGCCTGGACAGCTCGGTTTTGATCGCGAAATTGGCAACCGGCGCCGAAGTTTACCCGATCTACGTGCGGTGCGGGTTTGCGTGGGAAGAGATGGAGCTCGACGGTCTTCAATCCTTCCTCGACGCGCTTGGCAACCTGAACGTAATGCCTACAACGGTGCTCTCCGTCCCCAGCGACGTCTTGTACGGCGACCACTGGAGCGTGTCGGGCGCGAGTGTTCCCGGCGCCGACGAGCCCGACGAGAACACCTACCTGCCGGGCCGGAACATCATATTGATTGCGTTGGCGGCGGTTTGGGGCAGCACGCACGGCGTCTCGCGGATCGCGATCGGATCGCTGGGCGGCAATCCGTTTTCCGATGCGACCCCTGAGTTCTTCGATAGCTTCGCCCGTGCGCTGAGCATGGGACTGGGACGCAATGTGATGGTCGAGGCGCCGATGAGAGGCATGAATAAGGACGACCTGATCAGGATGTTCAAGGACCTGCCGCTCGAGTTGACCTTGACTTGCATGGCGCCCAAAAAGGGCGCTCGGCACTGCGGGCAATGCAACAAATGCCGCGAGCGTCAGCTCGCCTTTCGCAATGCAGGTGTCGTGGATCGAACAGCGTACGTCCGCTAGGGAAGCTCTGCACAGGTTGCTGCGCAGAGGTGACTGACAGAAGTGATCATGAGGATTGGGTTCAGCGAAGTGGCATCGAGGGGCGGATGGCGCCGCGGTGGTCGGCACCGCGGCTG
>NZ_JBEKFG010000002.1:0-93540 GCF_050013435.1 Binatus sp. (SeqCode)
TAATTCCCAAAAAAAGAGCATCCCTGGTTTCAAATCGCAAAACTCAGCGGTTCCTTGCCGTTAACTACCGACTCGACCTGCTTGAGCATGTCCGCCAGCGATGTCGAGTCCATTATCTTCGCGGTCGCGTCGCGGACTTCCTTCATTACGAATCTAATTGCACAAGTGCGCTCGTCGCGGCATTCACGGCATCGCATGTACGCCATCTTGCTGACACATGGCAGCGGTGCGATTGGCCCGTCCAGTACGCGCACAATGTGCCCAACGCTGATCAGCTGAGGATCGCGGGCAAGGAAATATCCGCCACCCTTGCCCTTCTTGCTCTGGAGCAGTCCCTGGTTCTTGAGTTCGAGCAGGATCAGTTCCAGAAACTTGCGCGGAATATCTTCGCGCTGGGCCAAGTCGGATATGAGCACGGGTCCCTGACCGTATTCCTTGGCCAATACCATCATCGCCTTGAGCGCGTATTTCGACTTTTTCGAAAGCATTTTATCGACTCTTAATCGATAGGGTCGCTAGAGTAAGGATCGGGACTGGCTCAGTCAAGAGCCTCGGGATAAAAATATTTAGACGCCGCCAGACAGAAAATTCCGGCTTCGGGTCAGCGCGCCTTGGCCTTCAGCTCGGCGTACTTGTCGAGCATCGGGAGCACGGTATCGCGTGGGGCGGGCGGCAGCCCGAAAATCAGCCGCTCGAGGCCAAGGTCGAGTAATGTTTTAATGCGTTCCTCTTTGGGACCGACGCCAAACATCGAGACGGGAAGTTTCCTCCGGCCGGCCTTCATCCCCGCTTCGGCGAGCGCTTTCAGGCTGGCGGCGAGATCGTAACGCGGCGAATAGATCGGCATCCATCCGTCGCAATACTCGGCGACGCGATCGAAGGTCCTGGGCGATTGCGAACCGAGGATGATCGGCGGTCCACCCGCCTGCACCGGTTTGGGAAACGACCAAATCGGATCGAAGTTCACGAACTCGCCGTGAAACTCGGCCGCCTCCCTGGTCCATATTTGGCGCATCGCGAGAATTTTTTCCCTGACGATTTTCCAGCGCCGCTTGAACACCGCCCCATGATTCTCCATCTCCTCGACGTTCCAGCCCGCGCCGATGCCGAAGATCACGCGGCCGCCCGAGATCATGTCGAGCGACGCCACTTCCTTGGCAAGCGTGATCGGGTCGCGCTCGACCACCAGGCATACTCCGGTGCCGAGTTTGAGTTTTTTGGTTACGGCCGCCGCCGCGCCGAGCGCGACGAACGGATCGTGCGTATGCCAATACTCCTTTGGCAATTCGGTTCCGCCGGGGAAGGGCGTCTTGCGCGACGCGGGTATGTGAGTGTGCTCGGGAAAGAACATCGACTCGAAGCCGCGTTCTTCAGCCGCGCGCGCAAGTTCGATCGGCTGGATTGCGTAGTCAGTCGGGAACATCGAGATTCCGAATTCGGCCATGGCGATTCCTCCTGAATCAGGCGCCGACGGGTCGTCGTCCGCGCCCCGTTGCGATTTCATAGCACAACCGATCGGCGAAGCGCCCGCACACGCTGCGGCAATGCTAGTTCTGATGCTTCAGCGGCGACGCGCCGACGACGCGGAGCTTCGCGGTCGAGCCGGGAATCCGATCGCCTTTCATCGGCTCGTAGCGGCCGCCCAGATTGTCGGCCAGGAACTTCTCCATGCGGGCGGTGAAGTCGAGCCGGTTTTCGGGCCGCACGAAGCCGTGGCCTTCGTCGGTGTATAAAACGTAAACCGCGCTCGCGCGATGCTTGGCGATCGCATCGGCGATCTGCTCGGCCTCGGCCTGCTTCACGCGTGGGTCGTTTGCGCCCTGGCCGATCAGCATCGGGATTTTTATTTTGCCGGCGGAGAACAGCGGCGACGCCGTGGTCAGCAGCGCCTTGTCCCCGGGAGCGCCGGGATTCCCAACCCTGGTGAAGAAGATCGAGCGCGCGACCTCCCAATACGGCGGAAACGACTCCAACAACGTAAACAGATTCGACGGGCCGCATTCGTCCACCGCGCATCGATACAGATCGGGCGTGAATGCCGCCCCGGCCAGCGCCGCGTAGCCGCCGTACGAACCGCCGAATATCGCGACTCGCTTCGGATCGGCGATGCCCTGATCCACGGCCCACTTGACGCCGTCGCTCAGGTCGGTCTGCATTTCGAGGCCCCATTGGCGGTCGCCGGCATGCAGATACTTCTTTCCGAATCCGGTCGAGCCGCGAAAGTTTATCTGCAGCACGCCGTAACCGCGGTTCGCCAGCAGTTGGATATAGGGATTGAAGCCCCAGCTGTCGCGCGCCCACGGCCCGCCGTGCACCACGAGCACGAGCGGGAGATTCCTGGGCGGCGCGCCAAGGGGAAGAGTGAGGTAACCGTTGATTTTCATCCCGTCGCGGGCGGCGAATTCAACCGGCTTCATCGCGGCGAGCGGCGCGTCGTCGAGTTTGGGCTGGGTGCTGAACAAAAACGTCGCTTTCCTTGCTGCGCGATCCCACGAGTAGCAGCGCGCCGGCGCACGGTCGCTTACGAACGAGACGAGCCACGTCTGGTCGGCGAGGTCGCGGTCAACGACGGTGAAATCTCCGGTGGCGATTTTCGCGATCGCTTCGAAGTCGGCCTGAACCGACGGGTCGACGACGGTCCAGTGCATCCGGCCGGGGTCAAACGCGGCTGCCTGCACGACGTGACGGGTCGGCTGAATCATCGCGTCGCTCAGGTCCGCATCGTCGCTGTGCGCGATAACCGTTTCATGGCCCGACGCGATCTCATGGCGCACCAGGCGTGCGGTGTCCGTCCCGATCGAGCTGCTGAGAAAGATCGATCGCCCGTCCTGGCTGAAGTCCAGCGCCGCCAGGTTGTCTTCCATCGCGGCTTTCATCAACGTGCGCCACGGACCAGCCGCGCGGTCGCGAATCCGAAGCTCGGTGCCGCCGTCGGGCATCGTGACCGTGGCCGCGCGCACTATCAGGTCGTCGTCGGCAAGCCATCCCGCGACGTCGCCGGGGTTTTGGGTATCGAGTTCGACGGCGCCGGTGCGCAGATCGATTCGATAGACGTCCATCAATTTGCGATCGCGCAGATTGAGCGCGACCAGTATCCGGCCGGGAAATTTCGGACTGGACGCGACGACCTCGGAGCGTACGCCCTGCCATGGCGTCAAATCGCGGACGTTGTGCGAATCGAGATCGACGGCGAACAGGTGGAAGTTTTCGTCGCCGGCGGCGTCCTGTGCATAGAGGATCGTTTTCGAATCGAACGCCCATCCGTAGTATTGGATTCCACGGCTCTGGTCGGCGGTGACGACGCGCGCGTCGTGCCGGCCGACGGTTTGCACCCACACCTGCAGGATTTCGTGTTCGTCGGGAGCGAGCCATGCCAGCCGTTTGCCGTCGGGCGCGATATGCGGATTGGCGCGCTCGGGATTGCCGAGCAGAGTGTCGCGCGGAATCAGCGGCGGCGGCTGGGCAAAGCCGGCAGGCGGGGGAATTGTCGAAGTCATCGTGAGGAGCGCAATTATCAGCGAAAACTTCTGCGCGAATCCGAACATCGATCACAAGGATGACAGAAAAAATCGCGCAATGAAGGGTGCGCAGGCATTGCCCGCACCCTCACCGGCCGGCCGTGGCGCGGCGCGTCAGGTACTTATTCGCGGCTGCGCGCTCCTAGTCGCAGGAATTGCCCTCTTATATGATCGATTCGCCGGGCGGCGAAAAAGGAGAACCCATCAAATGAAGGTCGTTGTCGATCAGAAACTGTGCGAGGGGAACACGAGATGCCAGCAGACGGCGCCGGAAGTGTTCGAGGTGCGAGACGACGACAAGAGCCATCTGTTGATCGACAATCCGCCCGAGCGCATGCGCGAAAAGGTCAAGCTTGCGGCAAAACTGTGTCCCCGCCAGGCCATCACGGTCAGCGACGACTAGAGGCCCGAGAGCTCAGAATGCGGAATCGAGACGGAAATCGCGGGATCGCGGAGACACTCTTCAATGGAAACTGAAAGCGCACTGTCACTGGAATCGTTGAACATCATTGGACCCGACCATTACGCGAAAAACGGCTATCCGCATCGCGAGTGGACGTATCTGCGCAAGCACAAACCGGTTTTCTGGTGCGAGTACCCCAAGACCGATCCATTTTGGGCGATCACCAAGCACGCCGACATCATTCAGATTGCCAAGCAACCGCGGCTGTTCCTCAACGGTCCGCGCTTGCTGGTGTTTGTCAACGAGATGGGGCTGGAGCGGAGTCCGACGCCGCCCTTCCGCCATCTGCTCGACATGGATCCACCGGATCATGGCGAATATCGCGCGGTGGTCAGCCGCCGTTTCACGCCGCGCGGCGTGCGTCCGCTGGGGCCTGAAATCGAGAACATCACGCGACAGGTGCTCGACGACGTGACCGGGCGCGACAAGTGCGACTTTGTCATCGACGTATCGTCGAAGATTCCACTTGCCGTCATCGCCGAGTTGTTGGGTGTTCCGCATAAAGATTGGGAACAACTCTTCAGATGGACCAACGAGACGATCGGCGGCGGCGACCCCGAATTCCAGGCTGGAACGACCGCGCAGGAGACGATGGATCGTTCGCGGCTGGGCCTGTTCCAGTATTTCACCGACATGGTGGTGGACCGGATGAAGCACCCGGCCGACGACATCACCAGCGTCGTTGCCAACGGCAAGGTCAACGGCCAGCCGATCGCGCAGTTCGAAATGCTGTCGTACTATTTCCTGCTGGTGGTGGCCGGCAACGAGACCACGCGCAACGCGACCACCGGCGGTCTGCTGGCTTTCATCGAGCATCCGGAGCAGTGGCAAAAGCTCAAGCGCCATCCCGAGCTGATCGACTCGGCCGTCGAGGAGATCGTGCGCTGGACGACACCGGTTATTCAGTTCGCGCGGACCGCGACCGAAGATACCGAGATTCGCGGCCAGAAGATCAAAGCCGGCGAATCGGTGTGCCTGTTTTATCCGTCGGCGAACCGCGATGAAGAAGTTTTCGAGCAGCCTTTCAAGTTCGACATCAGCCGCGATCCGAATCCGCATATCGCATTCGGCCTCGGGGAGCATTTCTGTCTCGGCGCGAATCTGGCGCGGCTCGAACTGAAGGTGATTTTCAGCCAGCTCGCGCAGCGCCTCGATGACGCCGAACTCGCGGGTCCCGTCGAGCGGCTGCGCTCGAGCTTCGTCGGCGGAATCAAGCACATGCCGATCCGGATGAAGATGAAGCCGGCGGCCGGCGCCGCCTGAGGGCGGGTCCTCGATGATAACTCCGCGCAGGTCCGCCGACCGCGGTCGCACCAGGATCGACTGGCTCGACAGCCGCCACACTTTCTCGTTCGGCGACTACTACGATCCCGGCCAGATGGGATTTCGCACGCTGCGCGTAATCAACGAGGATCGCGTCCGCCCCGGCGCGGGCTTTCCCACCCATGCGCATCGCGACATGGAGATCATCACCTACATTCTCGAAGGCGCGCTCGAACACAAGGACAGCCTTGGCACCGGCTCGATCATTCGACCGGGCGAAGCGCAGAGAATGAGTGCCGGGGCGGGAATCACGCACAGTGAATTCAATCATTCGAAAGCTGACCCGGTTCATTTTCTGCAAATCTGGATCACGCCTTCCACGCGCGCAATCGCTCCGGGCTACGAGCAGCGGACCATCGACGAGGCGAAGGCGCGCGCCGGCTTCGCGACTGTAGGCTCTCCCGATGGCCGTGATCAGTCCGTGAAAATTCATCAGGACGCCGTGCTGTCGGTAGCAAAGCTCGAGCGCGGACAGACTGCCGGGACCAATCTGAAGAAGGGCCGCCATGGATGGGTGCAAGTGGCGCACGGCGAAGTCGCGGTCAACGGTGTCACGCTCGCGGACGGCGACGGCGCCGCGGTCAGCGACGAAGAGCAAGTGACGATAGTCGCCAACTCTCCCGCCGAGGTCCTGTTGTTCGATCTCGCGTGAGTGCGCAGCGCCTCGCGAGCGCTCAGCCGGGGCGCGATCCCGCACGCAGGCGCGCAAGATCGTAGTCGCGCAGCTGATCGATTCTATCCACCGTGACGTCGGGCACCGGGTACCTGGCCGTCTCCTTCGCATCGGCAGCGTAGTGCCCCTGGCGGGGGAACACCGTCGTCACGCGCGCGCCCCACGCCGTCTTCACCGCGTCGAGGATTCGCGGCTTGTCGTCGATCAACACGTAATGATCGGCGGGATAGCGGGTCCGCACGTCGTCGAGCTCCTGTTCCTTGTGGATGTAAATCATCACGTTTTCATCGACGGCTTCGCGCAGTCCCGACCGCTCGATCTTGAGCGGCTGAAAGACCATGTCGCCATCGGACAGGATCGCCGTCTCGCCGTATTGTCTGAATTTTTCAATCACGTCGAGCGAGCAGGGGAACAACCGATTCGCGAAATGGTAGTTCATCAGGAAGTACGACACGGCGATGATTCCGAAGTCGCGCGGATGATTGACCCGATAGCGTTGCAGCGCGCCGAGATAATCCGCGTAGCCGAGCTCGGTGCGCAACTGCTCAAAATATTCCCAGTAGTGCTGTTGTTGGTCGTGGCCGATGTTGCGCTCGAGATCGCGCTTCATGTCGGCAACGATGCGATCGTTGTCGATCAGGGTGTTATCGACGTCAAATAAAAAAACGACATGTTCTGCGGCCATCGGCTTGAAGGTCCTCCGCCGACAATGATTGCGATTGTTGGCCTTCAAGCCAAACGGATTAGCCATCCGCTACATGACAAGCGATGAGCACGACGACCGGGGTTGGCAGGGCCTGGCTGTTCGAGTCGCGAATGAATACAGGTGGTTACGCGCGAACCGGGAGAGTCAGACGGTTGCGGTCATCGCTCTTCCGACTCACGCAAGACGCGGCTGATCCGCGCCATCAGTTCGCCCGAGTTAAAGGGCTTGGTGATGTAGTCATCGGCGCCGAGCGAGAAACCCTTAACCACTTCAGCTTCGTCGCGATGCGCGCTGACCAGGATTACCGGCATACTCCTGGTGGCAGAATCGCTGCGCAGAGCAGTCAGCGCTTCGAACCCATTCATATGCGGCATCGCCACGTCCATGAGCACCAGGTCGGGTTTCTTGGTACGGGCAATTTCACATGCCTGCGCACCGTCGTGCGCGACATCGCACTCGAAATTGAAGTGCTTCAGGATCGTTGAGATCATAACGACGGTGGTCGCGTCGTCATCGGCGAGTACTACGCGCCGGGCACCGTTTCGAGCTGAAGGTTGAATCGCAGCGGCCGCAGCCTCGACGAATCTGAGAACGCGGTAGGCCCTGAGCAACAATTCGTCGGGCTGGCACGGGCGCGTCATGAAGTCGCGGTTGAGGCCGGCGATCACCGTGAATCGCGCCACCAGTTCCTGGTGTGTGCCGATGATGACCGCGGGCTTGCGGCTGCGCGCGATCATTTCGATCGGGGACGGTTGATCGCCGATGCCGATGGCCGAAGCGTTGATGAAGCAAGCATCGAAAGGAGAAAAGGAGTTGAGCCCGGGAATATTCGGCGCCGCTCCGACCACGTGGCCGATTCCACGGGCGGTTCCCAACACCGCGATGATCGAATCCGCTTCGGGCGTTTCGAATCCCATCAAGGCGAATCTCCTGCCGGCTATCGATTGTTTAATGATCTGGTCCATGGCGCCTCGGTCCTCCTTGCCGCCGAAAAAAGCCGAACAGTCGATCTGCCTGGTGCTAACGCACTCCCCCGGGCGCGATTGACCCTGCGCTCATACGCAACGTGCGTGCCTTGCGGCGATGACAAGCAAAGCCTCACGTAGCGCAGAGCCGTGGCCAGACCACGTCGCGGAGCAGGCCGTACAAGGTCAATGGGTGACCGAAGCGGAGACAGCCATGTCGCACTTTGAGACATGATGAGACACGATGGTCAAGCAGACGACGCATAGCTTTGGCGGCGGGATGGTCCTGATGGCAGCCTCGCTGGTCGCGGGCGCAATGCTCGCCTTGACACCGCCGGTCCCGTTGCGCGACACGGATACATTATGAGCGAGAAAACCAGCTTCCTGAGCCCTTCGGCGCTATGGCGACGGCTGGGGTTGGCGCGGCACAACTGGCCGGGCAGATTTACGATTCTGCTCGCGGCGATTCTGCTGCTGCTGGTCGCTCAGCCGATTTTCTCGGGCCACGCCTTCGAGCAGATTCTTGCGGCCGCGACGATATCTCTTGTGCTGCTGTCCGCTCTTTACGCATTTCGCACGACCAAGACCTACTTCACGATTGCGCTGATACTGATGGTACCTTCGATCGGAAGCCGATTGGTGCTGCAATTCACGGCGAACCCAACGCTCGAGATGGCCGGCGCGATCTCTTCGTGTCTGTTCCTGACCGTGACGGTCTTTGCCCTGGTATCCAGGCTGTTCATCGTAAAGAGCGTTACCTTCGACACTATAAGCGCCGCAATTTGCGCTTACCTGCTGATGGGCGTCGCGTGGGCCTATGCTTTCGCAATCGTCGAACTGCTGCATCCCGGTTCGTTCAGCAACGCGGTTCTCCACAGTACCGCGGGAATCATGTCGCCTCTGCTCGCCTCGTTTCGCACCTTCATCTACTACAGCTTTGTGTGCCTGACGACGACGGGTTTCGGAGATATCCTGCCGGTCTCCGAGGGCGCCCGCAGCCTCTCGGTGATGGAGGCGGTATTCGGCCAGTTGTATATGGCTATTCTGATTGCGCGGCTGGTCGGTCTCGAGATCGCTCAATCGATGAAAGAGGAGCGTTAGCCGGACGTCGCTCGAACTGCTTCGTATCGTACAGTATAGAAGCACTCCACGACCGCGTCCTTCATTGCGGAATCCAGATGGGAGCGGCGCTGAACAGATGGTCAACGATACCTATCTGGTACGCGAGGAACAGGCCAAAGCCGAAACTCAGTAGTCCAGAGCCGGTGACGAGGCCTTGATGGAGCCAGGACGCTCGCCGCGACGCGACCATGAACGGCGTGGCGATTGCGGTTGTGATGAGCCCCATTCCGATGATCGTGCCGACGCAGAAAATCCCGAGGTAGAGCGTCGCCCACAGCGGCTGCGGAATCGCACTCAGGACCAGCAACGCGATCGCGGCGCTGCCGGCGAGTCCATGGACGAGGCCCACTGCGAACGATCTCAGCAGCGGACGGCGCGCGGCGAACGGCGGCAATGTGCCGGCGGGGATGAAATGATCGTGATGCGTCGCATCGTCGCTATCTTCGTGAGCATGAACGTGAACGTGTGAATGCAGGTGCACGGCGCCGTCGTGAGCGTGCGCGTGCGCATGGACGAGCAAGCCTTCATCCTCCGATGAACTCGCGCGCATCCGAGTCGCCGCCTTGCGAATCAAGCTTGCTGCCGAGCCGACGCCGAGCATAATCAGCACGACCGCGACCGCAAATTCCATCGCGAGTCCGAGCCGGGCCGGGATCGCAATTTTGAAAACTATGATGGCGGCGCCCACCAGCAGCACGGTCAGCGTGTGGCCGAGTCCCCATATGACACCGATCCGCGCCGCAGCGAGCAGGCGGCGTTCGCGGCTCAGAATGGTCGTGACGGCGATCACGTGATCGGGATCGGTGGCGTGGCGCATTCCGAGCACCAGTCCAAGCAGCGCGATTGCCAGCGGCGCGGCATTAGCAGGGAGCATCTGGTTGGTTCCTTCAGCCGATCGATCCAACCGACAGTACGCCCATTATTCTGGGCGAAGTGCAACGACGGCCGCCGCGCGGCTCGACGATTTCGCTGCCGGTCGGTCAAGCGCGCAATGGCGCACAAACTCGGGCTCATCGCGGCTTAGCGGCGATTTTGACGCGATCCGCACCGTGCGAATCGGTTTGTGGTGGAGGCGGGGGGAATTGAACCCCCGTCCGAAGGCCTTCCGGCGACGGCCACTACACGCTTAGTCTGCGAATTTTAGCTCGCGTCCGCAACGCCCACAGACGGGCTTTGCTGACGCCAGCCGGCTGAATTTTCGGGACGCCGCCCAGCCGGTGAACTGCGGTTCCCTAGCCCACTAAATGACGCCCCGACCCGCTGCCATGGGCGAGCAGCGGCGGGACGCTAGCGGCCCTTAGGCCGCCAGAGCGTAACCGTTATTGTCTGCGGGTAAATTTCGCAGTCTGCCTGTTTTACGGGTCGACAGCACCCGGCGTGCGACCATGGCCATATTGTCTTCGTCGAATCCAGTTCGCCCCCACGGATCGTGGGTTTTCGATACGAGGCCAGTCGAAACGGTTACATCATTAATCTAAGGCTCCATCGGCGCGTTCGCAACCATGCCTTCGACCCCCTTATCTGCATCGCCGCCTGCGGATAAACTCGCCCTGCGATGGCACGGGACACCCGCAATGGCAAACCATCCGGCGACGGATTCGATCTGGTCGCCGATAACCGCAAGGCGCGGCATGACTTCTTCATCGAGGAGACGCTCGAGGCCGGCCTCGCACTCACCGGCACGGAGGTCAAGTCGCTGCGGGCGCATCGCGCAAATCTGCGCGACAGTTACGCGCGCATCAAGAACGGCGAAGCGTTCCTCGAGAGCGTCCATATCGGCGCCTACGCTCCTGCGGGCCAATTCAGCCACAAGGAAACTCGCGCGCGAAAACTCCTGATGCATCGCCGCGAGATCGATCGCCTGTGGGGCCGGGTGCGCGAGAAGGGCTATTCGATCGTCCCGCTGAAACTATATTTCAAAAACGGCCGCGCCAAGGTTGAACTGGGGCTCGCCAAGGGCAAGCACTCCTACGACAAACGCGAGGCGATCGCGCGCAAGACCTCCGATCGCGAAATCGAGCGCGCCCTGAAAGGACGCAACCGCTAGCGCGCCTGCGGGCTCGTCGCGAGTTGACTCAATTCCGCAACCAGGCTCTGGAAGCTGGCGACGCTCGCCGATAGTTCCGCCGGAGTAGCGCCGATGCTTCCCAGCACGCGCGCGGCGGTATCGTGAAATCGCGCCGGTTTGATCGCGAATCGATGCGACTCCGTGAACGCGCCTTTCTCATTGAGAAAAAATCTGCGATTCAGCGCGTAGAGCACCAGCGTCATGAAACCCGCCGCGCGAAACAGACATCCGGCGACGTACATCACGTCTGCGCGCTCGGCTGGCTTCGCCGCGATCGAAATTTCGAATTCCGCGTCAAAGAGATGCTTGGCTACGGAAGCGGCCCGAAATTTTTCGGGATATTCGCGTACCAGGGACTTGAGATCGGCGATCGTACCCGCCGGATCAAAAAGCGGACGGCATACATGAACTTCACCCGCGTAAATCTGCATATGAAATCCGAGCGGATGACCAAGCTGATAAATGCTGCGAGGGCGTCCGGCGATGCAGTCCTCGATCGCCTCGCGCACCGCGCCAATTTCACGGTAAATGAAATCGACCTGATGGCCCCGAATCTCGAGCCATCCGCCGCCGTTCACCCCCGCTCCCCACTGGCCAAACGAAGTCACCAATCCATCAAGATGGCGATCGTCCAGTTCCTGCGCAGCCGCTCCTAGAGCCGCCGTCGAGAATGGATGGGCGCCGTCGTAATAGATTCCGAGATCGATATCCGATCGTTCGTCCGCGCTGCCGCGCGCGCGTGATCCGCCAAGCACGATCGCGGCTACACCGTCGATCTTCGCGACGCGGCCCGCGACCAGACTGAGTACTTCTTCGATTTCGCTCCGACTTGCCACCCGCCGAGCTTAAGTCGCGCGTCCGAATGGAGCAACGACGAGCGCCGTCGCGGTCTCGACCCCAGTTCTAGCTGCCGGCTGACGTATCGGCGCCGGCCTGCGCGTCGAGCGTGGCCGCGCCCGCCGCACCCAGCAAAGCCTGCAGCCTTGCGATGCGCCTGCCCAGCGGAGGATGCGTCGAAAACAGGTTGGCAAAGAATCCTTCGCTGTCTTCGCGGATGCCCTCGCGAGGATTGACGATGAACAGATGCGCGGTGCCGGCGGTGCCTTGTTTCAGCGGCGACTCAATTTTCGCGATGTGCTCCAACGCGCGCAGCAGTGCTCGCGGGTTGCGCGTGAACTCAACCGACGACGCATCCGCAAGATATTCGCGCTGCCTCGACACCGCCATCGCAAGCAACTGCGAAAAGATCGGCGCCAGCGCCGCCAGCACGATCACCGCAACCGTGATCAGCACCGCCGCCTGATTGTCGCGACCGGAATTGCTCCTGCCGCGCGCGCCGAATCCGCCGAAGAACATCCAGCGGTACACGAAATCCGAAAGCATCGCGATTCCACCGACCATCACCGCGATCATCATCATCGTGCGGATGTCGTAGTCGGCGACGTGCGACATCTCGTGCCCGATCACTCCCTGCAACTCTTCCCGATCCATCTGATCGACCAGTCCCTGGGTGACGCAAATCACCGAATGCGCCGGGTCGCGCCCCGTCGCGAACGCATTCGGCGACTGATCATCGATGAGATACGGCCTGGGCGCGGGCATCCGCGCCGCAGTCGCCATTTCGCTGATCACATCGAGCACCATCTGATGTTTGGGCGTGTCAGGCGTGAGCGGGCGCGCGTGAACCGAGAGCAGCACCAGCGACGCGCCGCTGTAATACGAAACGATCGATTGCACGCCGGCGAAAACCAGCGCGGCAATCGTCAGTACCGGGAAGCCGATCAGCTGTCCGTCGATGATCGCAATATCGCGCGCCGCAAAATCAAGACCAAGCCCAAGCGCTCCGAACAGCAGCATGAACGCGACGACCAGCACTCCGGTCTCGCGGCGATTGGTCGCTTCGAGACTCCTGAAGTTGCTTGATGCCATCGAGCATGCCCGCCGGCGACGCTTGTGCTCAGGCGCGCGGCGTGGTCATCGAAAGGTCAACCTTGGGAACCGCCTGCTCTTCCGGAGCGCCTTTGAAATATTCCGCGGCCTTGAAACCGAAATTGCTGGCGATGAGATTCGTCGGGAAGATTTGGATGCGCGTGTTGAGAGCGAGCACGACGTCGTTGTATGCCTGTCGGGCGAACGCGATTTGATTTTCCGTGGTCGTCAGCTCTTCCTGCAGTTTGAGCACGTTCTCGTCGGCCTTTAGCTGCGGATAGTTCTCCATCACCGCCATCAGTTTACCCAGCCCGGTAGTGATCTGGCTCTCCGCCGCCATGCGCGAGGCCTGGTCCGGCGCGCTGACAGCCTTGGCGCGCGCCTCGACGACCTGAGTGAGCGTGTCGCGCTCGAACTGCATGTAGCCTTTGACGGCTTCGATGAGATTCGGAATCAGATCATGACGGCGCTTCAGTTGTACATCGATCTGCCGCCACGAATTATCTACCTGGTTGCGCAGACTGACTAATCGATTGTATGCAAAGACTACCCACACGACGATAGCCACTACGATAATCAAAAACACCATCTGCGATTCCTCCGTCGAGAGATCAGCCTGAGGTGGCTTCGCCGGCTGCGCCCACGGCGCCGGCGGTATCGATCGTTACGACCCGCCGGCGCCTGGCGCTAAAGCTTACCTGGCCGTGGCTCGAAGCGCCCACTGCGCCTGCTAGTTTTCGAACTCGACTTTGATCTTGAACGGTTTGCTCTCGGGCCGCTTTGGCACTGTCACTTCGAGCACGCCGTCCTTGTACGCCGCCTTGATTCCGTCGTGGCTGGCGTCCTCAGGCATCGTGAACGCGCGGCGCATTGTGCCGTACGCCCGCTCGGACAGATGGACTGCGGCGTCCTTCGACCACTCGGGCCGTTTGCGCTCGGCCTCGACGACCAGATTTCCGTCCTCGACGCGAACATCGACCGATTCACTCGCGATGCCCGCCATCTCGAAGTAGAAATGATAGCCGTCCGCATCTTCGACGACGTCCGCGGCCGGCGCCGCCTTGCGCGCGGGTTCGAGCTCGTTCCACAGCACGTTCCAGCGGCGCAGAAGAGAATCGTTGGGGGTCAGACAGTTATTCATCAGCACTTCCATGCAAAAGCCTCCTGCCGGTATTTGTCTCCGGGGTGATGTTTTATTTCGGGACGCCCGGCGCGGCGAAAACTAAAAACCTCTTTCGCACGTATCGCCTTGCGTCCCACAATCTCAAGCTAAGTACGAACTCGCGGCCGTCAAGGCCAATCGCCGCGGTGCCGCTGATCGGAGGACTGCATCATCGATGCGTCAGGAGCTGATTTTCGGTTACGTCAGGTCTCCGGCCCGGCCGATCGCCGCGCGAATGAACCGCGAGCGCACCTGCTCCCGGGCCAGAATCCGCTGCGCCGGCGGCAGCGCGAGAATCGTGCGCAAGGCCGCGTTCAAGAAACGCGCGCCGCGCCCGGCCCCCTCGTCGAATAGGAGCTGTGCGAGCCGGCCGCGCTCGATCACCATGCGCAGCGTGCGCTCGAGCGTGTCGCGCGGGATGTAGGGCGGCTTCCCGTCGCGCCGCATGCGCATCGCATGCTTGCGACAGGCGTCGGCGCACAGACCGCAGCCGATACATCGATCCTCGTCGACAAGCGGGTGCAGCTCGTTGGTGCGCCGCGCCTCGCTACGCTCGGGACGCATCGTGATCGCGCCGACCGGGCATGCCCGCGCACACCGCGCGCATCCGGCGCACTTGTCGGGATCGGAGTGCGGCTTGAAGCCGCTCGGGTTCACGCCATGCAGATCGAACTGGTTGATCGACTGAAGCTGGACGCAGCAGCATGCGCAGCAACTGCAGATGTAGGTCGGCTGCTGTTGGACGTTGTCGGCGATATGGACCAGGCCGCGGGCGCGCCCGGCGGCGAGCAGGTCGAGCGCCTCCGAACGATCGATGGCGCGGCCGAAGTTGCGACGGATGACGAAGTCCGCGCCGGCGTTGAGCGACATGCAAATCTCCTGCGGCGCGTCGCAGGCTTTGCCGAGGTGCTCGGCCTTGTGGCGGCAGTGACATAACGACACCGAGCGGGATTGCGCGTCGCCAACGACGGCGGTGGCGCGCTCATAGTCCAGCACCTCGGGCACGTCGTCAGCCAGCCCCGACTCATGCACCAGTGCGCGCCCAATTACCGTCTCTTCGCCAAAGACCTCGCGCACGAACGTGTCATCGCCGTGCACGTAAGCGTCGAGCGCCTGGGCCATGCGCTTTTTCGGGATCGAGTCCTTCGCGCGCATCATCGAGAACTCGAAGAAGCCGGCCATCGGCGGCGCCAGCACGTACTTGGTATCACCGGTCTCGGGATGGACGAGGTCGAGCACCAGGCCGCGGTCGCAGAGGGCCTCCAAGCGGGGCTTGAGCGCCGCGGGGGCAAGGTTCAGGCGATGAGCAATGCCGTCAAGCCCGGTAGGCATGACCGGCATCCGCGAGGCCAGCTCGGCCTCCTCGGGGGTATAGAGGATTTCGAGGATTTCCTTCCAACCATTCCAGGCGGCTGGATCGTGCGGCTCCGGGAGCGCAACCTGGGTAGCCTCCAGGCGGCGCACGTACGCGCGGTACTCATCCTTGAGATGGCCCAAGTGCCCCATCCGAACCTCCCTCAAGACCGCCGAACCGGGATTTGGTTTTCACTCACCGGTTCCAACTTGGCGTATAGACCCAACGGCCTCGTGCTACAAGCCTCTAGCAGGTTTTGGTCCCCGATGCTTCCAGCCGAGCCGGGAAAGGCGGGGCTGGCGGTTTTCGAGGCGGTCGCAATCTCTTGCACGAATGGCCGGGCCATCTTAAAGCTGTGCTTCTTCGGCGGCATTCATGACGGCGATTTCAAGCAACGAAAACGAAACTCGCGACACGATCCTGGACGGGCGTATCGCGCTGATCCAGCCCAGGCATGGGTACCGCTTCTCGGTCGAGGCGATTTTGCTCGGCCGCTTCGCGCGCGCCAGTACGCGCGAGCGAGTGCTCGAGTTGGGCGCCGGATGCGGCGTCGTAGCGATCATGATGGCCGCCCTTTATCGACCGCGCGAAGTCGTCGCGATCGAGATCCAGCCGCCACTGGCGGCCATGATTGTCCGCAGCGCCGCGATCAACGGCATCGAGTCGGTGAATGCGGTTTGTGCGGACCTTCGGCAGAGAAAAATCGCAGGCGTCGAGCCTGCAAGTTTCGACCTGGTCGTCGCCAATCCTCCCTATCGCGCAGCAGCCGCCGGCCGCGAGAATCCCGATCACGGCCGCCGCGTGGCACGCGGCGAAAGCGCTGCCGTTGCCGTGCTTATGGATTTCGTCGCGGCCGCGCACCGCTACGCCCGCCGCGGCGGGCGGGTTGCATTTGTCTTCACCGCACGCAGAAGCGCCGAGCTGATTTCCGCGATGCGCTCGAAGCAGCTCGAGCCCAAGCGCATCCGTTTCGTTCATCCGCGGATTGCGATGCCGGCATCGGTGATGTTGATCGAGGCCCGCGCCGGCGGCGGAATCGAAGTAGCTATCGAGCCACCGTTGATTCTCTACGAACGTCCGGGGATATACACCAGCGAAGCGCGCGCAATACTCAGTTCGCCCTGACTGAGATACCTCGCCCGTTATTTTACGGGAGAGGAGGCCGACCGCCTGGCGGTCGGTAGGTGAGGGTTCTGGATCGAGCGCAACCATTACTCAGACGTAAGGAATTCGCTCGCTTGATCCGCGACGTAGCCGGGCATTTCCATCGGCATAAAATGGCCCGCGGCGGCCACATCGATCACCCGCCCGTTCTTGAGCTGCTTCGCGACTTTTCCGGATAGCACTGCGCCGAGCGAATCCTCGCGCGCGCCGAACATTATCAACAGCGGCGCCGCGCAGCGTAAAATTCGCCCGAGTCCGTCGAAGTCGCGCGCCGTTTCATAGAATTTTGCCTCGACCTCGGGCGCGCATTTGAGTTCGCGCCGGCCGTCGCTCGTCGGACGCGTCCCGAACTGGCAATAGTCGCGGACAATCTGCTTGTCCCAGGTGTTATACGGCGGCTTATTGTGGAAGCTCGAGTACATCGCCTCGACGCTGTCGAAAATGCGCCTGCGCTTCAGCGTCCGCTTGACGAACGGACCGCGCCATCCGAGCTCCGGCGCGGTCGGCGACTCGAAGATTACCGGCTCGACCAGGACTGCGCGTGAGATCAGGTCCGGGCGCTCGCAAGCAAGCCCGCCGATCGCCGTCGCGCCGGCAGAATGGCCGACCGCCCTAACGCCAGACCATCCCATCGAAGTTATAAACCCTTCGAGGTCCCGCATCGTCGCGTCCCAGCTATAGTCGCCGTCGGGCGGCGCCGAGCTGTCGCCGTGGCCGCGCTGATCGTAACTGTACACGTGACCAATCGCGCGCAGCGGCTCTGCGAGCGGCCGATAGATGCGGCCGAGAAATCCGGTCGCGTGCAGGATCACGATTGGCGAGCCGTTGCCGCCCCAGTCCAGCGTATGCATCCGGAGGCCGTTGACGTTCACGAAGCTCGACACCGGTTCACTGAATTTCGAGCTGCTGTCCCGGGGTTCGATTTTTTCCATGTCTCGCTGTTGCGAGGAACTACACTCGCGACGAATTCAGTGGTTGGCTTTGTTCTCGATCGCCGCCGGCTCCCGATCGACGGCCTTGGCCTCGGGAGAGCGGATGTCTTCGAGTGTAAGCGTCTTGAGCAGGTCGTTGCGCAGGGCCCCTATCTTCGCCAGCACGCGGTCGACGCGCGGATCGCCGCCGCTGGCGCCCTGATCGAACTCGACGGATTTGAGCGCGTCCGCCAGGACGATCGTCGAAGACTGGCGCGCCAGAAACAGCCCCTGATTCAGCGGACCGGCGCTCGAATCAGCCTCGATTACGAAGCCGCCGGCCTTGAGTCCGTCCAGAATCGGGAGAATTGCGGATTGCGCGACGCAGAGTTCGCGGGCAAGCGTCCACGACGTGACTTCGTCACCGCCGTGAAAGGCGCGATCCGCCACCCGGATCAGGATGTGCATCGTCGCCGAATACAGAAAATCCGGCGACATTGGCCCCAGCATCGGCGGCACGTCACCGCGCTGTACCGCCGCGGTCAGTTCGGCGCCAAACAGAATCACCGACCACGCGATGTAGATCCAGACCAGGAAAATCGGCAGCGTCGCCATCGCGCCGTAGATTGCCCGATAGTTGGCGACACCTACCTGGAAGCGCACGTATCCCCACTGCGCGAGCTGAAACAGCACCGCGGTCACAAATGAACCGATCAGCGCGGGAACATATTTGACTTTGGTGTAGGGGAAAAAGACGAACAGGAAAAAGAATCCGGCCCACACGAACAAGTACGGCAGTAGTTGGGTGATAAATGGAAATTGCGAAATCCGCACCGAGAATACCGCGGTCACGCCCAGCGCCGCCACGATCAGGAACGGCACCGTGAACAGCACGCTCAAGTAGTCGGAGAACTTGCGAAAATAGCTGCGGCTCTGCGGCACGCTGAAGATCGTGTTGAGCGCCTGCTCGACCGTGCCCATCGTGGAAATAACCGTGATCAGCAGGAACGCGCCGCCCGCCGAACCCAGTGCGGCCGCATTCACGTTCTCGACGTAGCCCATCAGCTGCGACGACGATGGGCCGAGTCCCAGGTATTGCTCGACCAGTGGACGCAATCGTTGCGCGCCGCCGAATCCTTTAACCGCGGAAAATGCCAGCGCAAGAATTGGCACGATCGACAACGCGACCGTGAAAGTCAGCGCGGACGCGCGCAGCAGATCGTTGTTGCTGATGAATCCTTCGACCGTGTGGTTCAGGACGTGCCAGACGTGAAGCGCGGTTGTGTGCCGCGATGCCCTGGCTTTGAGGTCCAGGGTCTTGCTCTCGAGCCAGCCGGGTGTGCGTCGCGCCACGTCAGATTACGGCTGCGATACTCATCCGCGATTTCCACCGCAGGATTGCGCCGCCGCCGATTTGCCCTTCACGAATCGATTGTCAGGGCATGCCTTGCGCGATGTCAAGCGTGCGGCCGCGCGGCGCGTTGCGCGCCCGTGCGCTTTGCGATTAGCTCATCGTTCATGGCTCGGCTGGCAGCGCACGGAAAATACCTCCTCGACGGCGCGCAGAAATTCTATCTTCGCGGCGTTTCGTACGGCCCGTTTGCTGCGAATTCCCGCGGCGAAAGATATCCCGAGCCCGAGCGCGCCGCCGCCGACTTCGCCCTGATGAGCCGGCTGGGCGCCAATCTGATTCGTCTCTACGTTCCACCGCCGCCGTGGATGGTCGAGGAGGCGCAGAAGGCTGGACTGCGCATGATGCTCGGCGTCCCGTGGCCGTTTCACATGGCATTTTTGGATTCACGCGACATGATGCGCGACATCCGCGACGCGATCCGCAAGACGGTTCTCGAGACGCGCGAATTCGGCGAGACCATCGCAGCCTACAGCATCGGCAATGAGATTCGATCGGATATCGTGCGCTGGCACGGGCCGCGCGCCGTCAGCCGCTTCCTCGCCGAACTTCGCGACATCGGAAAACAGATCGACCCCGGAGCGCTTTTCACCTATTCGAACTATCCGTCAGCCGAGTATCTTGATCTGAGTTTTCTCGATTTCATTTCGTTCAACGTGTATCTGCATCGCGAGGAAGACTTCCGCCGTTACCTGACCCATCTGATGGGACAATCCGGCGAACTGCCGCTGGTGCTCAGCGAAACCGGCATGGATACGGTCCGCGAGGGCGAGCAACATCAGGCCGAACTCCTTTCATGGCAGTGCCGTGGGGCGTTCGAGCTGGGATTGTCCGGCTTCATCGTGTTCGCATTCACCGACGAATGGCACACCGGCGGATCCGAGATCACCGACTGGGCATTTGGACTGACCCGCCGCGATCGCTCGCCCAAACTCGCCTTCGACGCGGTCGCCAGGGTCTTCGGCGGCAATCTGCCGCCTCCGCTTGCGGCCGCTCCCAAAGCGAGCGTGGTGGTAGCCGCTTACAACGCCGCATCGACACTTGGCGAATGTCTCTCCTCGATTCGCGAGCTCAACTATCCAGACTACGAAACAATCGTCATCGACGACGGATCGACTGATTCGACTTCTGAAATCGCCAGCCGCGCCGGAGTCCGCGCGATTCGCGTCGAGCACAATGGTCTGGCCGCCGCGCGCAACGCCGGCGTCGGCGCCGCATCCGGCGATGTCGTCGCGTTCATCGACGCCGACGCGCGTGCCGATCGCGATTGGCTGTATCATCTGGTCGAGACGGTCAAGCGTCGCGATGCGGCCGCGGCGGCCGGCCCGAATTTCGCCCCCGCTCCCGGATCTGCTCGCGCCGCCGCGATGGCTGCCGCGCCCGGACTGCCGCGCGAGGTGCGTGCCGGCGACGATCGCCTCGCGCAACTGTGCGGATGCAACATGGCGATTACCAAAGCCGCGCTGCTGAAGGTCGGCGGCTTCGATCCGATGTTCACCACCGCCGGCGACGACGTGGATCTTTCCTGGCGCCTTGCGGCGTCGCATGAAACGCTTGCGTACGCTCCTGGAGCGGTCGTGATTCACGAGCGGCGTGCGACTCTCGCCGCCTACCTCCGCCAGCAGCGCGGCTACGGCGCCGGTGAGGGCTTGCTGCTGCGCAAATTTCCGCTCCGGATCGCTGACCAGGACGGGATCTACGCGGGGCCGTCATGGATCGGCTCGATGTTCCGCGGCGCGCGCGTCTATTACGGCGCTTTCGGCCGCGGCCTCTTTCAGACCGTCTATTCGACTGGCAACTCGTACGCCGACCTGCCGCTGACCATTCAATGGGTCGGGTTGTCGCTGATTTTTCTGATCCTTGGCGGAGTCAATCGCATGCTGGGCGTGCTCGGCGCCGGTGGAATCGCACTCTCGATGCTGGCCGCTGGGGCGAGCGCGGCGTCTGCCCCTTTGCCGCGCGCGCATCGCGGCCCGGCGGCGCGAATCTATCTATGGATCGTCAATCTGCTCGGCCCTGCCGTTCGCAGTCTTGCGCGCGAGCGCGTCAAATGGCGATTCGAGCCCGCGACTGTCAATGGAGATTACAACGGTCCGCTGAAGTTAAACGCCCAGCTCGAGTTCGTCATGTCAGACGGCGCCGTGCGAATCGATTCCGCGACGATACTTGCCGCCATCCGCGATGCATTGGTTCGCCGCGGCGTCGCAGTGGCCGAGACCGACGGCTTCCAGTCCTACGATCTCGAGATCGTCGTTGCGCCGATGATTCGCGTGCCGATAAATGCGTTGCTCCGGAACGACGGACGCATCGCGCTGCTCTGGCGTCTTCGATCGGCGCCGCGCCGGGCGCTGATCTTCACGGCAATCGCGCTGCTCGTTTTGTTGGCCGCGGGATTGTCAGTGCGTGCGGGAATCGCCGGCGTAGTATGCACCGCAATCGCAGTCGGGCTGTTGGCGATCAATCGCGCGCGGCGTATCCCCGCGATCATCAAAGCTTGCGCCGCCGAAGTAGCTGGATCGCTTGGCATCTCGATGGCAACGCGCTCGGAAGGCGACGCTTGATGCGCACGCTGGAACTTTACGGCCACGTTATTCGCAGGATGCGTCCGCATCTGGGCCGTCTCGCGATCGCGATCGGCGGTGTGCTGCTTGCCGCGACGACCGAGGTGCTCAAGCCGTGGCCGCTCAAGATCGTAATCGACAATGTGCTGCGTGGCGCGCCGATGGTGAGCAAATGGATTCCACCGATGCCGCGCGGCGAGCTTCTGGCAGCCGCGTGCATCAGCCTCGTCATCCTCTACGCGCTGCTCGGCCTGCTCAACGTCATGACGAATTACGTCACCGTCTCGATCGGCCAGCGGATGGTCAACGAGTTGCGCGCGCGCCTGTTCGATCATTTGCAGCGCCTATCGCTGTCATTTCATCGCCGCCGCGAAATCGGCGACTTGATGGTGCGCATCACCTACGACACCTACTCGATTCAAACCATCGCAATGAATGGATTCTTCCCGGTGTTGTCGTCGCTGATTCTGCTGGGTGAGATGTTCGTTGTGATGATCAGGATGGACGCGACGCTGACGCTCGTGGCGCTCGCCATAGTGCCGTTCCTGATTCTGTTAATCATGTCGATCAGCGGTCGAATCGACGCGATCGCCGGCGGCGCGCGAATCAAGGAGAGCCGTCTGTTCACCGTCGCGCACAGCGCGCTCGCCGCGATTCACGTCGTGCAGGCCTTCACTCGAGAGGCCGAGTCGTACCGCGAGTTCGTCGAATCGAGCAGTGAAAGTCTGGGCGCGACTTTGCGCTTGTACACGCTGCAAACGATTTACGCCGGCGCGGTCGGCGTGTTGATCGCGTGCGGCACGGCCGTCGTGATTTACCTCGGCGCGCAGCACGTCCTTGATGGGCGGCTCACGATCGGCGAGCTGATCGTTTTTACGACTTACCTCGCCTCGCTCTACGCGCCGGTGAACCAGATTTCTCAAACCTACGGACAGATCGAAGGCGCGAAGGCCGGACTCAGGCGATGCCTCGAGTTGCTCGCAATAGATCCCGCAATCAAGGATCGTGCGGGCGCGCAGACGCTTGCCCGCCCCCGCGGCGAGATCGAATTCGACAATGTCGTGTTCGGCTACGAACCGGGCCGCACCGTGCTCAAGGGGATCAGCTTCAAGGCTGCGCCGGGCGAGACCGTCGCGATCGTCGGTCCGAGCGGCTCCGGAAAAACCACGATGGCCAGTCTGCTCGCGCGCTTTTACGAACCACAGCAAGGCGCGATCAAGATTGACGGCAACGATACCCGCTACCTCACCCTCGATTCGATCCGCGGCAACATCGCGATGGTCCTGCAGCCGCCGCTCGTGCTCGGAGACACGATGCGCGTCAACGTCGCGTTCGGAAAGCCGGTGGCTGACGACGCGCAAGTGCTCCGCGCGATCGAAATGGCGCGGCTCGGACCCGTGCTCGCCAAGTTGCCGGCCGGTCTCAACGAAGTGGTGGGCCAGGGCGGACACAGTCTTTCCGAGGGGGAGGCGCAGCGCGTCACCATCGCGCGTGCGTTGCTCAAGGACGCGCCGATTCTGATCATGGACGAACCGACCAGCGCGCTGGATTCTGAAACCGAATCGATGGTGCTCGCCGCCGTGCACGAGGCGATGCGCGGACGGACCACGCTGGTGATCGCGCACCGGCTCTCGACGGTTCAGAACGCCGATCGAATACTCGTGCTGCGCGACGGCGTAATTGCCGAGCAGGGAACCTTCAGCGAGTTACTGGCTCGAGGCGGCTTCTTCAGCTACCTCTACAGCATTCAGGCGTGGAGCCGGGAAGCCGCCGGCTGAAGCCGCCGCGCTCATTTGCCGGGAAGATAGATGCTTACAATTGGCCTCACTGGTGGAATCGGTTCGGGCAAGAGCACCGTCGCGCAGATCCTCGGCGAATTCGGGGCGCCGATTCTCGACGCCGACAAAATCGCGCACGCCACTTACGCTCCCGGCGGTCCCGCCTACGACGCGGTCGTCGCGGCCTTCGGCGCGGGTATTGTTGCTCCCGATCGCACGATCGATCGCAGGAAACTCGGTTCCGTCGTGTTTGGAAATCCCGAGCAACTGGGCAAGCTCACGTCGATCGTATGGCCCGCCACCTTCGAGAGCATCCGCCGCAACGTCGCCGAATTGCGCGCGCGCGGTGCCAGGATACCGATCGTGGTCGAGGCTGCCATTCTCATCGAGGCAAATTGGCAGCCGCTGTTCGACGAAATCTGGCTGGTGCGCGCCTCGCGCGAGCAAGTGGTCGCTCGAATCGAGCGCCAACGCGGGCTCAAACCGGCTGAAACCGAGGCGCGCATCCGCGCGCAGTTGCCCGACGAGCAACGCGCGAAGCATTCCAGCCTCGTGATCGAGAACAATGGATCGCTCGACGAGTTGCGCGACCTGCTGAAATCGGTGTGGTCCGATGCGCTCAAGCGAAACGGTTAGGCGCCAAGCGCCGCCAGCACCACGAACGTAACCACTTCAACCAGCGCACACCCTCCCGCCAGCATGTAACCCGAGGCCCCGCCCATGCGCCGGCTGAGCACCAGCCGCGCCGCCAGGATGGTCAGCGCCAGCGCGACGATCACCGCCAGTCCGACGTTTTGATACAACCCCATCGTGAGTCCCAGCGCGACCGCGCTGGAGACGGAAAACTCGCGAAACGAAATGCCGCCTTCGTACGGGATGCCGAGGCCCCAGTGCTCCAGCGGTTTGAGCCCGTAGCCGATCGCAATGATCGCCCATCGCGACAGCATCATCGCCATCACGATCGCCGCCGCCCGTCCCGCGTCGTCGGTGATTCGCGACAAGCACCAAATTTCGAATGCGAACGCTCCGATCGCAGCAATCGCGCCGACCGGTCCAATTCGCGCCAGTCCGGTCGAGGCTGGCCGGGTGCCGCGGCGAAGCACTTCCACCGTGTCCGCGACTCCGCGATTTGCCAGCCCCAGCGACAGCCCCACCGCTATTATCAGCACGACGAACGAGCGTCCGACCAGTCCGAAGACCAGGCCGGCGGTTCGATCGGCAATCGCGAGAACTGCGCCGAGGACGAATCCGACAATCGGGAAATAGACCGTCGCGCGCGAGCGCTGCGCGGCGGTGCCCTGCGATCTTTCGTCGAGGATTGGCCACAGCGTCAGCGTCGCAGATGCCAGCACGGCTTCGAACAGCAGTTCGCGCACACTTGGAAAACTCGTATCGCCCGCCGATTCCATCGCGACCCCGGTTCAATATACGAAATCTGACTAATCACTCTCCCCGTAACCAGTTCTAACAGGGACGAAGTCCCGCGTCATTTCTTATCTTAATACGGGGAGGTCACCCCGCGCGCGACAGAAGAATCACCTGCGCGGTGGGCGGCAGGGGCTGACCCCTGCACCCACTGTTAATCGAAAAGTCCGCCGAAGCGTCCTTTTCTCTCAAGGCTGAGAGCGAAAGCCCGTCCTCGGGATTTCGCGATGGACACTGGGTGCCGGGCTCAGCCCTGCCGCGGGCCCTTCTATCGCGTAGTCGCGAAAAGATGCGCTGCGCAGATTTTCGCGTCTTCTCACTACTGGGTGCAGGGGCCGCAGCCCCTGCCCGTGGCGACGGCAGCGCAGTATTAAGCCGTTGGCAGGGACCGCGCGCGACAACGGAGCGCGGCCTTAATGCTGAGTGCAGGGGTCACCCCTGCTAGCGCTTCTCGAACTGCTTGTCGCCGAACAGTATGTCCCACGTTTTTTTGTCATGGGCCGGTTGATTCGCCTGCGTCGCCGCGCGCATCCTTTCCACAACCTCGCTCATCACGGCGAAACCGCTCTGGGTCGCCGGCCGTGCGCGCAGCTCGTCGTACCATTTCTTCAGATTCGGAAAATCTTCGAGGTTCTGTCCCTGCATCGAATGCGGCACGAGCCACGGGTAGGTCGCGATATCGGCGATCGAGTAATCGCCCGCCAGGTACTTCGCTTCGCCCAGGCGCTTGTCGATCACGCCGTAAATCCGTTTCGCTTCGCTGGTGTAACGGTTGATCGCGTACTCGAGCTTCTCGGGCGCGTAGCGGCGGAAGTGATGCGCTTGGCCGAGCATCGGGCCGACGCTCGCCATCTGAAACATCAGCCACTGGATCACGTTGTACTTTCCGCGCGTTTCCGACGGCATCAGCTTGCCGGTCTTCTCGGCCAGGTACATCAGGATCGCGCCCGACTCGAAAATCGAAATTGGTTTTCCGCCGGGGCCGTCGGGATCGGTGATCGCGGGCATTTTGTTGTTCGGGCTGATCTTGAGGAACTCGGGCTTGAACTGCTCGCCCGCGCCGATATTGAGCGGGATCACATTGTACTTGAGGCCGACTTCCTCGAGCATCCACGTGATCTTGTAGCCGTTGGGCGTTGGCCAGAAATATACGTCGATCATCGGCAACTCCTTGTACGTTTATTCGAAACGAAGCGTCCGTTTCATATTGCAACTTGGATCAGTCCCGCGCGCGACGCAAACGGAAAACCTGGCTAGCGCGGCATCAGATCCAATTGGCCCTCGGCCGACGATTGCGCACGGGTAAAACTCGGATCGAGCGCATGATACTCGCCGCGGCTCCAGGGGCCGATCATATCGTCGTAGTGATGCGACGCCGGATGGTCCGATTCGCCGCTGTGATTCATTCCGAGCGCGCCTTCGGGATCGGCAAGGTCGGTGATGAACCGGTACGACGAAATCTGCGTCACCGTGAATTGATCCGTCTCATCGCCCAAATCGAACCACGAGTTGTTTACCGTATGCCGCCCGCCCTCCGTCGGGTATGGCCCGCGGTTGAAGTACCATCCGAGCACGCCGCCGCGCTCGCCCAGCGGATGCGCAAACTCGATCGTCTCCATCGCGCCCCATCGCCACTTGTCGCGATCGGTGCCGAGGCGCTGCGCGAGTAGCGCGAGCGAATCCTTCACACTCGCGCGCAGCGTCGCATTCGCATTGTCGGCGCCGCCGGGCCACAGCGGACTCGCCGGCCGCACGATCATGTCTTCGCTCGCCGGATATGCGCCGCCGTCCTCGAGCAGCATGAACGATTTGTAGTCGTCGCCGAGCAGCGGCTTGAACACCCGCCGCGCCATCGTCACTTCGGTCGCCGCGACAATCGCAGCCGGCCTGCTGCTCGCCGTCATTGCACCGTCCCATCCGCGGATTTCGCCGAGCGCCCATCGCACGTCTTCGTCGCCGCCGTCGCCCGCCTGTACCAGCGCGTCGCGCAGCTTGAGCGCGAAGATCGACACCCGATCTCGTTGAATCGATTTGAAATCGGCCGCCGTCATCTTGTCGCGCGCGCGGATCAAATCCGAGATGCGATCGTAGCGCCACGGCGCGATCCAACTTCCATTCCACGGTACGTCGGCCAGGCGATTGTTCGCAGTGACGATGAAATGTGTCGGCGGATTCTCGGTATGCGGCAAACTGTCGAACGGGATCATTCCGTTCCATTCGAAATTTCCCGTGAATCCCGCGGTCGGGTACTTGCCATCGAAGCCGGCGCGATTCGGTACCGCGCCAACGATATGCCATCCGATATTTCCCGAATCATCGCCCCAAACGAGATTGAGCGGCGTCGTCGTGAAGGTACGATACGCTTCGACCAGCTCCTTTCCCGTGCGCGCGGTGGCCGCGCCGAATCCCGACGCTGCCGACGGTCCGGGAGTCAGTCCCGCAAATCGCAGCGACAGCGCGTAATTTCCCCGCAGCTTGACGCCGCTGAGCGGGTTGTCCTCGCGCGCAAGCACGTTGCTGACTATGGGGCCGCGGCGCGTCGAGAGGATCGTCCGCGTCACGTCGCTCGCGTCTCTGACGTGAATCGTCACGTCGCGCCGCTCCAGCGGAAGCCATTTTCCCTGGAACTCGTAACTTTTGCCGTCGGCCGAGAGATGCTCGAGGCTGAGATCCATCACATCCGCGCACACGCTCGTCACGCCCCACGCGACATGCCCGTTGGTGCCGATCGCGACTGCCGGGGACCCCGCCGCCAGCGCGCCCGAGGTGAAGCCGTCGGGAGTCACCAGCACCGCCTCGTACCAAATCGACGGGATCGATTGCGGCAGATGCGGGTCGCTCGCGAGCATCGGCTTGCCCGACAGCGACTTGGTGCCATCGATCACCCAGTTGTTGCTGGCGGGGATGCCCATGTGCCCGATGCGCGCGAAGCCGGGCGCGAGCGTGAAGCCGGACGGGAGATTCTCCGACAGCTTCGCGCTTGCGAACACCGCGGTCGTCTCGGGCGGCGGCGCCTCCAGCGGCAGCGACGGATACACCGGCATCAGCGCGGCGATCTCACTCGGCGCCATCTTCGGCGCAAGGTTGATATACAGCGACTCCTCGGTCGCGTTGTAACCGAGCAACGTCGCAATCGTCAGCGCGCCTGCTTCGAGATCTTCGGCCGTGTAATGCGCTGGCTTGATGCCGAGGAGCCGAAACGCGGGCTCCAGACTGTCCTGATGCCCGTCGATATAAGCGTTGATGCCGCCGACGAACGCGTCCACTTGCGCGCGCATCTCGGGCGGATAGGTCGCGACACTGTCGCGTGCGAATTTTTCAGGATCGAACAGCCGATAGACGTAATCGCTTTCGACCAGGTCGGCGCCAAACACTTCAGCCAGACGGCCCTCGGCCAGCCGCCGGCGCATCTCGAGCTGGAACAGCCGGTCCTGCGCCTGCGTGTAGCCCAGCGCCCGCGCGAGGTCGAGCCGGTTCTGTGCATAGATATGCGGCACGCCGGCCGGGTCGCGAATCACCTTGACCGGAGCAATCAGCCCGGCGAGATGCACGACGCCCGACTCCGGCGCGAGCCCGCTGTGGGTCATCTGGTAGAACAACCCCGCCGTCACGGCGATAAAGACGAACGCGACCACGAGTCCGGCCACCGCGCGTCTGCGTGCGCGCGGCAAACGATACCGAGGGCGCCGGGGACCTTCGCTCGGATGCTCCGCCATCGGGGTCACACTGGATCAGCGGAGACGATGCCGCAAGCCTAACTGGGCACCGACGCGGCGTCGCCCTTGCGCACGCCCATCAAGTAGGCCTGGATAAACTCGTCGATCGCGCCGTCGAGCACCGCGCCGGTGTTGCCGACTTCGACGCCGGTGCGATGGTCCTTGACCATCTGATAGGGCTGCAGCACGTACGAACGAATCTGACTACCCCAGGCAATTTCCTTTTTGTCCTTGCTGAACTTCTCGAGCTCTTCTTTTTTCTTGCGCTGCTCGAGTTCGAACAGCCGCGCGCGCAATATCTTCATCGCCATCGCGCGGTTCTTGTGCTGCGAGCGTTCATTCTGGCAGGTAACGACGATATTGGTCGGGAGATGGGTGAATCGTACCGCCGAGTCGGTCTTGTTGACGTGCTGTCCGCCCGCACCCGATGCGCGGAACGTGTCGATTCTCAAGTCGGCGGGATTGATCGTTATCTCGATCGTATCGTCAACCGCCGGAAAGACAAAGACCGACGCGAACGAGGTATGGCGCCGCGCGTTGGCGTCGTACGGCGAGATTCGCACCAGCCGATGAATCCCGGCCTCGGCCTTCAAATATCCGTACGCGAAGTCTCCTTCGACCGTGACGGTTGCGCTCTTGATTCCCGCGCCGTCGCCCGGTTGCAAGTCCGCAATCTCGGTTTTGAAGCCGCGCCGCTCGGCCCATCGCAGATAAAGGCGCAGCAGCATCTCGGCCCAGTCTTGCGCCTCCATGCCGCCGGCGCCGGGATGTATCGAAACGATCGCGCCGAGGCGATCGTGCTCGCCGCCGAGCATCAGTCGCAGTTCCTGGCGCTCGATCTCGGCTCGCGACGCCTCCAGGGCGGCTGCGCTCTCGCGCGCCGCTTCGGAATCGTCGGCGCCCTCTTCTTCGGCCATCTGCAGGAACACGCGCGCCTCGTCCAGCTTGTCGCGGAGCATCTTGTAGCCCGCCAGCTGAGCGCGGATCTGTTCCTGCTCCTTTAGGGCTGCTTGTGCGGTGTCCTGCCGATCCCAGAAGCCGGGCTTGGCGGATTGGTCGACGAGTTGGTTCTGGCGGGCAGTCAGTGCGGGGACGTCAAAGACGCCTCCCGAGCTTTTCGGCGCGGTCGTCGAACTCGGAAAGCTGCTGTCTCATGTCGCTGAGCATCGAAAATCACACCTCACGCCGGCGCCGTCCGCCGGCCAACATCAGTATTATGTCACGAAACGCCACTCGCATTAATGGGGCCTGCCATTGGCCGGCAGCCGCGGCGATCGAACCGCCGCGACTTCAAGCGTTGCCGGGCGCGGCCATCGCCACGCGAGGATCAATCCAATCGCCGTCAGCACGCAGCAAATCTCCGCAAACAAATCGCCCACGATCGTGTACACCGTCCGCACCGGCCGCCACGACACGTCCGCCATCACCGTGCCGCGGGTGAACAACGGCGTGCGATCTGTGATTTGCCCCGACGGCTCGATGAGCGCGCTGATTCCGGTGTTCGCCACCCTTACCATCGGGACCTTCGTCTCGACCGAGCGCATCGCCGCCATTGCGAGCACCTGGAATGGCGCCGAACTCTCGCCGTACCACGCGTCGTTGGTGATGTTCACGAGCACATCGGCGCCCTTGTTCACTTCGCGCCGCGTAAAATCGGGAAAGATACTCTCGTAACAGATCAAAATTCCGAGTCGCGCGCCTTTGACGTCGAACAGTGTCTGCTCCTTGCCGGGAACCAAATCGCCGAAGCCTTCCACGACCCGGTTGACGAAGTAGCCGAGGATCGCACGAGCCGGAACATACTCACCGAACGGCACCAGCTCGATCTTGTCGTAATGAGCGGCCACTTCGCCCTTGCCCGACACCAGGTACGCGCGATTGTAAAATCCCAGGCGACCGTCCTGGCGTGCCAGCGCCGGTGCTCCGAACAATACCGGCTCACCGATATTGCGCGCGAGCGTGAGCAGCGCAGTGCGATACGCTGCGTCGTTTGCGAGCTCGGCGGGATATTGATCGTCGGGCTCGAACAGGAACACCGCCGCTGCCTCGGGCCAGACGATTAGGTCGGCGCCGCGCCTGGCCGCGCTCGCGGTTTCGTCCTGGTAGACTTTGTAACTCTCGGGCAGGAACTTCGGATCCCACTTGAGCGATTGCGGGATATTCCCCTGCACCATCGCGACCTTGAAACTGCCCGTGCTCCGCGCGTCCTTCAGATTGCTGATCCGCCACGCGCCAAACCCGACCAGCGCGATCATTATCGCGGTCAACGCGCTCAGGCTGATGGTCTGCAAGCGATAGACGCCGCGGCGGAAAATCACGACATACACCACCGCGTTGAAGAACACGATCAGCGCCGAAATACCGTAAACGCCGGTGAATTCGGCGAATTGGATCAATTCCAGATTGCGGTAAGCCGTGTAGCCGAGCAGATTCCACGGGAAACCGACCGGGATATAGGTGCGAATCCATTCGACCGCCGTCCACGCCACCGGCATCGTGAGCACGGCCGGAATTCGCGTCCGCCGCGCGACGAATTCACCCGCCCAAATGGCAGCCGCCGTGTAGATCGCAACGATGCCCGCCAGCAGCAGCATCGGAAGGATCGCGAACTCCATTCGCACGTCGGCGAAGTCGTGCAGTGGAATCGGAATCCAGTAGAGCGATACGACGTAAGAGGCGAAACCTTGCAGGTATGCCCACCCGAATACGCGCCGCATGCTTTCGCCTTCGATCACGTAAAAGAGCGGCACGAAGGCCACCCACGCCAGCAGTCCGTAATCGAACTTCGGGAATGCCAGTCCCAGCGCGAGACCGCTGGCTACGGCGAGCGCCGCGCGCGTTGCATTGTTCGACGACATCGTCAGGCGGGGGAGCCAAACATCTCGGCAATCGGAATCACGCCGGCGCAGGGCGGCCGGCCGTTGAAGCGCTCGAAAATCTCGTCCACGTCCCTCCAGGTTTCGACCAGCGCAGCCGCCAGCGGTGGCTCGAACGCGAGATCGCCGGCGGCGCGCCATTCGCGCTCGAAGCTCCAATCGACCGGCGGATCCTTATCGATTTCAAGAGACACCACGCGCCAACTCTCTTCCGGAGCGAGGATTTTTTCCGCCTCGCGCCATGGCAGGTAAATAACCGGCCGCGCACCCATCGTGAAAGCATACCGCTTGTCCACCGCGATCCCGAATGGTTCATAACGGCGACGATTGCGCCGGTCGAGGATCGTGCGCAGCTCGGCAATCGGCACGTCGAACATGCAAACCGCGGGACGCGCGCCGCGGACCATTCGGCTTCCGCCGCGAATGACCCCATCCTTGAGAATCGCCACCAGGTTGTCCAGGGCAGACGCGGCCGTCGAGGCGCGCGTGAAATGCGTCAGCATCGCGACCGCGGGAATCCTGGCGGGCTCGCGTTTCATCGCGGCGATTCGCGCCGGCCGGCGGTTTTGGGTTTGCGTCGATCGCCGGGAGTGCGCCGCGACCCGACGACGCCTCCTTCGCCGATCTTCACCGCCAGCGTTCGCTCGCGCGCGAACATCCGCCGCGCGTCGGATGCCGAGCGTTCGTGGTCGTAACCGATCAAATGCAAAAATCCGTGAATCAGAAGCCGGCGCAGTCGCGACGCGGGGCTCACGCGAAACTCGCGCGCATCCCGGATTGCCGTATCGATCGAGATCACCACGTCTCCGACCGGAAGCCCCGGACTGTTCTTTACGCTGCGGGGATCCAATGGCGCGGCGCCTGCCTGCTCGATCTGCGAGAAGGAAAGAACGTCGGTGGCCGCATCGATTCCCCGGAAATCACGATTGAGCCTGCGGATCACGCGATCGCTCGTGAGCGTAAGCGACAGCTCGCAATCCGCAAGCCCCACCGCGCGCATGAGGTGGTCCGCATCGGCGCGAAGCCCGCGCGCGTAGCATCGTCCGCGCGCCGTCGCGCATCGGAACTCCACCGCCACGCGCTTCAATCCCGATGGTTACCGCCGGTTTGCGGCGCCGACCCCGGCGCTTCAGTGTTGAACGATTCGTACGCCAGAATGATCGATTGCACCAGCCGATGCCGTACGACGTCGCGGTCGTTGAACCTCACGAAGGAAATCCCCGGCGTGTTGCCGAGCACAATGCTCGCTTCCTTGAGGCCCGACAGCTTGCCGCTGGGTAAATCGATTTGCGTGACATCGCCGGTGATGACCGCCTTGGAGTTGTAGCCGAGCCGCGTCAGGAACATCTTCATTTGCTCGGAGGTCGTGTTCTGCGCCTCATCGAGAATGATGAATGAGTCGTTGAGCGTGCGCCCGCGCATGAACGCCAGCGGCGCGACTTCGATAGTCCCGCGCTCGAGCATCCGCCGCGCCCGATCGAAATCCACCATGTCATGCAGCGCGTCGTAGAGCGGCCGCAGGTACGGATTCACCTTCTCCGCGAGATCGCCCGGCAGGAAGCCCAGCTTCTCGCCCGCTTCGACCGCCGGCCGGCACAGCACCATCCGCGTGACCTGGTTCTTCATCAACGCCGCCAGCGCCATCGCCATCGCAAGGTAGGTCTTGCCGGTGCCCGCGGGGCCGATGCCGAAAACGATGTCGTGGCTGCGAATCGAGTCGATGTAAAGTTTCTGGTTGATGCTCTTGGGCGAGATGACGCGCTTGTTCGGGGAGACGTAAATCGTGTCGAGAAAAATGTCTTTCAGCTCGGCGTTGCGGTCGCCGCGAATAATTCGAATCGCGTACTCGACGTCGCTCGGATAGATCGGGTAGCCGTGCTTGAGCAGATCGTAAATCTCGCCGATCACCTTGCCGGCGAGCGCCTGCTCGGCGTGCTCGCCCGAAATTTTCAGCGAGGTTCCGGTCACGCCAATCCGGACTCCGAGCGTCGCCTCGATAGTGCGGACGTGCGCGTCGTGCTGGCCGAGCAAATCCGTGAACAGGCGCGGATCGTCGAAATGGAGTTCGAGCGAATCTTCGGTGGCTAACTGGGGAATCGCCGGGGCCTCTTGAGGTGCTGATTTCGTTGCTTTCGCCCGCCGGCAGTCGTTCAAGCGCCGACGAAGCTAATCGTAATCATTTCGCCGGTCGTATGAAAGTGGTTCCGAAAACTACTGCACCAGCGCGGCGACTTTGGCCAGCGCCTCGTCGAGTTTCGACGCGTCGCGGCCGCCCGCCTGCGCGAGATCCGGCCGCCCGCCGCCGGTGCCGCCGACGATCGGCGCGATATTCTTGATGATGTCGCCCGCTTTGATCTTCGCCGTCAAATCAGCCGTCACCGCGACCAGGAGCGCCACCTTGCCCTCGCCCAAGTCGGAGCCGAGCGCGACCACGCAAGAGCCGTGCTTCTGACGCATCCGATCCGCCATCTCGCGCATCGTGCGCGGATCGACGCCGTCGAGCTTGCGCGTCACGACTTTGACGCCGCCGACGTCGCGCACTACTTCTTCGGCCTCTGCGCCGCCGGCGCCCCCACCCGCGGCCAGCTTCTGCTCCATCGCGCGGAGCTTTTTCTCCAGCTCCTTTTCGCGCGCCAGAAGTTTTTCGAGCCGCTCGACCGCCGCGCCGTCGCGCGCGCCGAGTTGCGCGCCGATTTCCTCGAGGATCTTCTCGCGCTTGCGAATCGTTTCGAGCGCGCCCTGGCCGGTCACCGCTTCTATTCGCCGCACTCCCGCCGCTACGCCCGACTCAGCTTCGAGTTTGAAAACGCCGACATCGCCGGTGCGCGAGATATGCGTGCCGCCGCATAGCTCGACCGAGAAATCGCCCATCCTGACCACGCGGACGCGGTCGCCGTACTTTTCGCTGAAAAATGCGAGCGCGCCCGCCTTGATTGCGTCGTCGTAAGCCATCTCCTCGGTCGTCACTTCGGCGTTCTCGCGGATGCGCGCGTTGATCTCTTCCTCGATCGTCGCCAGTGCGTCGTCCTTGACCGGTCCCTGATGCGCGAAGTCAAAGCGCAGCTTGTCGGGATCGACGAGCGAGCCTTCCTGATGCACGGTATTGCCCAGGATATCGCGCAACGCGTAATGCAAAATGTGCGTCGCGGAATGATTGAGCATCGCGGCGTCGCGCCTGATTCGATCGATCTTGAGCTTCACGCGCGCGCCGCGTGCGAAGTCGCCGGCCTCGCCACGGAGAATCCGCCCGACATGAACGATAGAGCCGTCGGCCTTGCGTGTGTCCGACACTTCGAGAATTGCGCCCGACGCGGTCTCGATTACTCCACGGTCTCCCACCTGCCCGCCGCCTTCGGGATAGAAGGGCGTCTCCGCGACGACGATTGCTACGTGCTCGCCGTCCTTGCCGCCGGCAGCGAGCACTTCGGACTCACCCTCGTAGCGGTGATAGCCGACGAATCGCGACGCAGTGCCGGCGCCGAGACTGATCTCCGGCGCGCCCACGTCATCTTTGCGTGCGGCGCGCCCACGCTCTTTCTGCTCATCCATCAGCCGGTCGAACCCGGCTACATCCACGTCGACGTGATGTTCCCGAAGCACGTCTTGCGTCAGGTCTAAGGGAAACCCGTATGTGTCGTGTAGGCGAAACGCTAACTCTCCAGGAAATCTTCGGCCATGGTTTGGCTCTAGCCAGCCAGCTATTAATTCCAATCCGCGATCAAGAGTCTGATCGAAGCGGAAGGACTCGGCAGCCGTAACCTCACCAATTTCTCCCGCTTTTTCTCGCAGTTGACGATAAGCATCGCCCATTGCTTCGACTACGCTGGTGCAAACGCCTTGCAGAATATCGCCGTGTATCCCAAGCCTCCGGCCGTGACGAATCGCTCTACGCATAAGCCGCCGCAGCACGTACTCGCGGTCTGTATTCCCTGGCTTGATGCCGTCCGCTATCAGGAAACTGATTGCGCGCGCATGGTCCGCGATCGCTCGAAAAGAAACATTTTTCTCGGCATCAGGCCCGTACTGGACCGGCTCTCCGTAGATTTCACCTCTCAGTTCTACTTGGCGAATGATCATCTGGAACAGATCGATGTCGTAGTTGCCGAGCACCCTGCCCTGTTCCAGGCCCTGCAACACCGCTGCGACGCGCTCCAAGCCCGTCCCCGTATCGACGTGCTTCTTCGCCAGCGGCATCAGCGCGCCCGACGCGTCGCGGTTGTATTGAATGAAAACCAAGTTGCCGATTTCGATGAATCGCTCGCATCCATCGACGTTCACGAAACATTTCTGGCCGGCGTGATTTTTTTCAGGGTTACAGGCACCTTGACCGCGGTCGATGCTGATTTCCGAGTTGGGACCGCACGGCCCCGTCTCGCCCATCTCCCAGAAATTATCTTTGTCGCCGAATCGCAGAATCCGCTCGCGCGGCAGCACGCCCATCTTCAGCCAGATGTCTTCGGCCTCTTTGTCGTCCTTGTGAACGGTCGCGTAGAGCAGCTTCGGATCGATCTCCCAGACCTTGGTGATCAGCTCCCAATGCCATCGAATCGCTTCTTCCTTGTAATAGTCGCCGAACGACCAGTTGCCGAGCATTTCGAAAAAAGTGTGATGGTATGTGTCGCGGCCGACCGCTTCGAGATCGTTATGCTTGCCCGAGATCCGCAGGCATTTCTGACAATCCGCGACCCGCAGGTGCTGCGGCGTGCGCACGCCCAGGAAATAATCCTTGAACTGCACCATCCCGGCGTTGGTGAACAGCAGGCTGGGATCGCCCTTGGGTATCAACGACGCCGACGGCACGATCGTATGACCGCGCGCGGCGAAGAAATCGAGAAACGATTGCCTTACTTTTGCAGTAGTCCAGCGCATGAAGAATGCATTCTAGCCGCGGAAGGGTGAATCACTCAATTGATTGAATGTGAACCCCCCGTGGGTTGCAGGGGTGACCCCTGCACCCAATGTTAAGGCCGCGCTCCGTTGTCGCGCGCGGCCCCTGCCAACGGCTTAATACTGCGCTGCCGTCGCCACGGCCAGGGGTCACCCCTGCCGGTTGGCGCGGCGCGCAAGGTCGGCCACACTGGAGCCATGGATATCAGTATCGACGCGGGCACCCGCACCGGCGAGCATTTCTCCTTCACCAATTTTTTGTTTTCCCACAAAGGCGATCTGACGCTGGCTTTTTCGGCGTTCGTTTACCTGGTGAGCCTGGCAGCCCTGATGTTCACGCATTGGAGAACCTCGTCGGAGATCGCGGTCTCGATAGCGGAGGCGGCGCTGATCGGCGGCCTGTGCGACTATATCGCGCTCAAGATGATCTTCGAGCGGCGATGGTACCTGCCCAACTCCGGCGTGCTGCCGCGTAATCGCGCGAAGCTGATCGACGGAATCGCCGCCACTATCGAGAACGAATGGCTCACGCCACAGATGATCGGGCGCAAGCTGAGCGATATGGATCTCGTCGGCCGCCTCGGCTCGTATCTCCAGGAGCTCAAGCTGCACGACGTGCTGGGGCAGGCCGGTCTCGAGCGGATACTGAGCAATGCGATCGAATATCTGGAATCGCCGGAGAAACGCGATCGCCTCGAAGCCGTCCTCAAGCGGATGCTGCCGAAGACGGTCACGCGGATCTACGCGGTGATGAATCGGCTCGGCGCGGATTCGATTGGCGCGCGTATCGCGGCGAATTTGCGCAAACGGCTGCCCGAGCTGCAAAACGACCCCGAGCTTCGCGACACGCTCGAAAGCGCGATTCACGAGTTTGGGATTCAGCTTCACGATCCCGAGAGCTACGCGAATCAATTTGCGCAGCGCTTGATCGACAACCTGGTGCGCAGGACCGTCGAATCAAGCCGCGGTCAGATAACGCAGATGGTCCGCGAGAATCTGGCGCGGCTCTCCGACGACCAGATCAGAATTCAGATTGAATCGAAGACGCGCACGCATCTGGACTGGATTCGCGTCAACGGCGGCCTGTTCGGCGCGTTCTTCGGGCTGCTGTTCGCGCTATCGCGAATCCTTTCGCACAACGGCCCCGCAATCCTCGCCCACTTCCACCTGGCGATGTAACCGCCAAATCGAGGTCGGGTTGCATCGACACGATTTGTTGCCTAATCTCCGCCAGTCGGAGGATCAGCAACTGTCTACGAGTGAACTAGAAAAAGCAGCTTGCGCCCCGATCCCGGTCGATTCAGGCCGCTTCAATGCACATTCAAAGTTTCCCTACGGCTGCACGGTCAGAGCGGTACAAAAATCGATGGTCGCTTTCATCGATTTCTTGGGCTTCCTGAACGGGCAGCTCAGGACCCGTGATTTGCCGCGTATTGAGATGCTCATGATGCCGGCGAACTTTTCGAGTCTCGTTGGTGAATTCATTGTCTCGTCGATACCCAAATACTGCCCGGAACTCGTCAAGAACCGGTATCACAACGGGCATCCCGATTTGGTTCCGCACGGGCGCTACCCTGACGATCTGGTTCTACACGGCCCGGCAGGCATCGAGGTAAAGGCATCCCGTTATCCAGGCGGATGGCAAGGGCACAACGCGGAGGCATGCTGGCTCATGGTATTTGTATTCAAAGTCAACAGCTCCTCGGCGCACGACGCTGAGCCAGTACCGTTTGAATTTCGGGCCGTTTATTTGGCTAAGTTAGCGATCGCCGACTGGAAGTTCTCGGGCCGGAGTGAAACTAGCCGGCGTACAATCACTGCCGCCGTCACAAAAGCGGGTGAAGAAAAACTCAAGAGCAACTGGATTTATCTCGCCTGAATGGCCTTGCCGCGCGAAACTGATGGACGTTTGGGTCCATTAAACAGTCCTCCCTGACCCCTGCCGCACAGCTCATCGACGCCCGGGATCTCTAACGCCGCGAGGCGAGGTATAGCCGAGACCGCCAGCTTGAAGTACTCAGTGTTTCGTTCAACTCCGATCGACGAGATACGAAGCGCTTCCGCGGCCGCAATTGTCGCTCCCGCGCCCATGAATGTATCGACGACGACCCCGGTTCCCAGAGGCAGAGAGGCGTAAACAAGGAGCCGCATGAAGCTCTGGGGCTTAAGGCTGGGATGATCGCCGATTTGTTTTTCCCGCGCTGGTGTGCGTTCGCTTGGAATCAGATCTTCAAAAGGATTTCCGTTCCCCAGCCGGCGCAGACCACCAGTCTGAAAATCTCGCAAGCAGTCGGCTACTCTCATTCCCGGCAGAACTGGTTTTCTGAATAAACCCCAAGGCTCATAACACCCCTTGGGAATAACGCACACGTCGGGAAATTCCTCGTGTGCGTTCTTGGGACGATCACCACCACGCAGCGTGCGAACTGTTCGCATGATTTGCCCGCGAAACTCGAGGCCACCTTTTCGGACGGCTTCGTAAAGGAGCGCCGCCACGACAGAACTAGTAGCAACAAAAACATGCCCTCCGGGCCTGAGCGCCCGAAGGATCAGCCGCGACCAATCCTCGAAAAATTTAGACAGTCGCTTGAGTTCCAATTCTGAATGCGCGGTAAAGCGTGGTAGTGGCGCCCGGATTGAACCGTCGAAGGAAGGTGGAATTCTCCAGACTCCCCCTTTCCCGCTGGCGCGTTTCTCGAGTTCGTGGGCGTCGAATTCCTTCACGCCATAAGGAGGATCCGTTACGATCGCGTGGATCGAGTTTTCCGGTAAGCGCGCGAGCCAATCGAAGCAATCGCCATAAAGCAGTAGGGACTGACCAATCCGGTGGGACTTCAAGTCGAGTCCCAAGCTCAGAAAGCTGTCATTCAACCCCATTTTCCTCGGACAACCTTTGCCAGCAGCTTATCGAGTTGCTTCCTGTTATACAGCCGGTACCCATTGATAGGGTGCCTAAACGCTTTCAGCTTCCCGGCGCGATCCCAGTTCCGAAGGGTGGAGGCCGAGACACCCAAGTACAAAGCTGCGGCCCTTACCGTAAGAAAATCGCTGAGCAACCCAGAAGGCGACTTCGCACCCATTCAGAACCTTATCAAACCTTATCAAACACTACAAGTCTTGCAGGGCAAGAAGACGAGAAAATAGCCGCGGCAGCGCCCGCGTCACTTTTTCTTTGGCGGCGACGCGGGGGTCTCCGCCGGCTCCTCGACCGCCGCGTCGGGCGGTATCGCGACCGGCCTGGCTGCCAGCTTTGCGCGCACCTTGGCTTCGATCTCGTCGGCCAGCTTCGGATTCGCCCTGAGCAAATCGCGCGCGTTCTCGCGTCCCTGCCCGATTCGTTCGCCGTTGTAGGAGTACCAGGCGCCGAGCTTCTCGATGATACCGTGCTCGCTGGCCATATCGACCAGCTCGCCTTCCTTCGAAATGCCGGTGCCGTACAGGATGTCGAACTCGGCCTCGCGAAACGGCGGCGCGACCTTGTTCTTCACCACTTTGACTTTGGTCCGCGAGCCGATCACTTCGGTCGCGTTCTTGATCGTGCCGATTCGCCGGATATCGATTCTCACCGACGAATAAAACTTGAGCGCGTTGCCGCCGCTGGTCGTCTCCGGATTCCCGAACATCACGCCAATCTTCATCCGGATCTGGTTGATGAAGATCACGATGGTGCGCGAGCGCGATATGATCGACGTAAGCTTGCGCAGCGCTTGCGACATCAGGCGCGCCTGCAGGCCCATCTGCGGCTCGCCCATCTCGCCTTCGATTTCCGCGCGCGGCACCAGCGCCGCCACCGAGTCGATTACCAGCACGTCGATCGCGCCCGATTGCACCAGGGTCTCCGTGATCTCCAGCGCCTGCTCGCCGTTGTCGGGCTGCGAGATGAGCAGGTCCTCGACCTTGACCCCGAGCTTGCGCGCGTAGGCCGCGTCGAGCGCGTGTTCCGCGTCGATAAACGCGCAGGTACCGCCCGTCTTCTGCGCTTCCGCGATACATTCCAGCGCCAGCGTCGTCTTGCCCGACGATTCCGGGCCGTATATTTCGACTACGCGCCCGCGCGGCAATCCGCCCACGCCCAGTGCGAGGTCGAGTCCGAGCGAGCCGGTCGATACGACCGCGACATCGGCCGAAATCGCCTGCTCGCCGAGCTTCATGATCGAGCCCTTGCCGAACTGTTTCTCGATTTGGCTCAACGCCAGGTCGAGCGCTTTACTTTTGATCTCTATCGCCATCGATTATGCCCATGCGGGATTTGTCTATCGCGATGCGAATCTTGCCACAAACTCGCGTCGATAGCTCTATCCGCACCGGCGCTGGTGTCCACAGGGGTGTTGAGAAGCTGACGACGATGTTACGAAGGGAACAAAGCGTGACACCCGGTTAGCGCGACTGGAACAGAAACGTCGCCAGCGCTTCGTAGCTGGATCCGCCGGGCCCGAGATGGCTGCGGTAGAGCGTGATCGATTCGATCCTCGAGACGCCGAACTCGCGGTCCCGCGCCGCGTGTAGCGCCTGGCGAATTTTCGCCGCGATCGGCTGATCGCCAACCCGCCCGATCGTCAGATGCCCGCTCCAGCGCCGCTTCTCGCGCTCGAATCCATAGTCAGCCGCGACCGTCTCCACCCGCGCGGCGAGCGCGGCAAGCACCCCCGATTCCACGCTATGCAATCCCACCCAAATCGTGCGCGGATGCTCGAGGTCGGGGAACGCGCCGACTCCCGCCGCGGCGACCTCGAATGGCGCCGTCCTGGCCGCAAGCTGATGAAGCCCGGCGGTGAGCCGCTGCAATCGATGCGAATCCACCGCCGGTCCCAGAAACTTGAGCGTGATATGCAGATTTGCCCGCGGCACCCATCGGACACCGTCGCGTGGACGCTTCAGCTCGCCGATCGTCTCCGCCACCGACTCCTCGACCTGCTCGTTCATCCGGACTGCGACGAACGCGCGCACTCTCCCGGCTTCGCGATCCCCGAGGTCGTCGCGCAGATGCGCTGGCGCCTGATCTTCCGCCCAATGCGTCATTCGATCCCGCTTGAAATCAAGTTGAGCCGCCCGATCCTTCGTCCAGGGCCCCGCCGACTCCTACCGCCAGTTCATGCTCGACCAGCGGCAGCCGATCGTTGCCGAAGAACATCGAACCCTCGACGAACATCGTGGGCGATCCAAAACCGCCGCGCGCGATCAGCTCCTCGACGTTCTGGCGCAGCTTGGCCTTGTACTCATCGGATGCGATCTTGGTGAAAAATTCTTTTTCGTCGAGGCCCGTTTCGCGCACGATTTCGCGCAGTACGTCGTCCTTGCTGATGTCCTTGTCGTCCGTCCAATAGCTCTCAAACACGCGCCTGGAGTAACGCGAGATCACCCGATGCTCGTCGGCGACGAACGCGCCACGCATCGCCTTGACCGAATTGACCGGGAACACCGTGGGGTTGCCGATCTTGAGGCCGTAGAATCGCGCCCAATCGGCCAGATCCTTGACGTAGTACCGGGCCTTGACCGGGACCGGCTTGGCGCGGCTTTCGTACACCGAAGGATTGACCGTGTTGAACAGGCCGCCGACCAGGATCGGCCGCCAGATCAGTTCCGCATCGTGGCGTCGCGCGACGTCCTCGATCTTGGTGAACGCCAGGTACGTCCACGGGCTGGAGCAGTCGTAAAAAAATTCGAGCTTCTTGGGCATCGTCCGATTCCCCCCAACTCATAGTAGCTCAGTCAACCCGCGGAACCATCACTTCTGCGCACTCTCGACTCCGCCCTTGCCATCGATCTTGATCAAATCCGCCCGCACGTACCCGATGAACGCCTGCGCCTCGATTCGCAGCGGCAGGTGGCGCTCGTCCGCCGATATCCACAACACCGTCCCGTGCGCCTGGCTGCGCAGCAAGCCGTCGCTGACGTACCAGACGTCGGGCACGATGCGCCACGCTTCAAAGTCGCCGAGTGCGAGGTGAATCTTCTCCCGCTTTTCGACCTCGAATGCGAAGACATAGCGCTGGCTGCCGCTGAACACGTCGAACGCATAGGTCTTGCCCGGCTCGAGGTTCTGCGTCAGCGCCATCATCGCGCCCGATATCGGTCCCCACGGATCTGACGCGATGAATTCCTTGCTCTGCGTTCCCTTGTGATTCTTCTTGGTCATCGTGACCGTCTGCGCGGGCCGATCGATCGTCACGTCGTAGTAATTGAGCCGCGATTTTTCGTGCTGGACCAGATAAACACCGCTGGTGTGGAGCGTGTCGTCGGCCATGCTCTCTCGCATGTAGTCGCGCATCTTGTAGAACAGATCGGCAAACGGGTTGGTCTCGATCCAGATTTCCCCGGTCCATCGCGAAGGATTTTTTTGTGGTTTGTGGAACTCGAGACGCGCCTGCGCCGCCGGAATCCCGACCCACGACGCTTGGTAGATCAACTGCTCGCCGTCGTGAAACGGTATCGGCCCCGGTTTGTACGCCGGGACCTTCGCCTTGACCTCGGGCGGCAGCGCCATCGGGGTCGGCGCCGGAGTCGGCAGATGGCGATGCTTGTGAAAGGGCGGCGCCGGCTGAGGCTGGGCCGGCGGATCCGAATCCGATGGCCCGGATGCCAGTATCGGCCCCGCGATAGCGCCCGCGCCGGTGGCGACTATCATGAGCATGAACGCGGCGACTATAATGCTCGCCAGCGCACCGGCATGAGCGTTAGCGCGCCGTGGCCGGGCGGCATGCTTCCTTGCAATACCTGTCATAATCACCAATAATTCTGGCCGATTGCAGAGGTGCGGGAAATGACTATCACGCGAAATTTATTTGCTGTCTTCGCGCTTGGCGTCGCTCTTGCCGTACCGCACCTCGCCTTTGCGCAGTATGGCGGTCAGGGATTGGGCAGCGCTCTCAGTTCCAGTCCAATGTCGCATCAGGGGCAAGTGAAACCCGGCGTTGACGATATGCAGAATCGCGCGACCGAGGAAACGCCGTTCAAGATCATCAAGGACGTAAAGCTGGGCCTCAAGGACGCCGACCCCGCCGTGCGCGTCTCCGAGCTGTTGAAACTCCGCTATCTGAAGGATCCGGAAGTCAACCAGATCCTGATGACCTCGCTGTCCGACCCCGACGCGCGTGTCAAGATCAAGGCCGTCGACATCCTCGGCGCGCGTGAAGCCAATGAGTCCGTGCCGCCGATGTCCTCGATGCTGTTCCTGCGTTCCACCGAGCCCATCGTCAAGCTGCATCTGGTGGCGGCGCTTGGCAGGATCGGCGATGCGCAAGGCGTGATGCCGGTCATGCAGTATCTCGGCCAGGATCAGGACGAGCGCGCCCGCGGCACCGCCGTCTTCGCCCTTGGCGAGATCGGAAGCGACAAGGCCGTCTCGCTGCTGAACACGGTCGCTGCCGAGGATCAAAGCCCGATGGTCCGTCGGCTGGCGAAGGAAGCGCTGCAAAAGGTCAGCGGCCAGTTGCCGACCGAGCGCGCCAAGACAGTGGCTTCCGATTCGAACAAGCAGAACGAGCCGACCGATCAGAAGCTCGCCAAACTGCGCGAGATGGACAAGAAGATGCAGGACTCGGAGCGCTGACCGCGCCCCTGCCCCCCCGCGATTGCTCCCGTTCTTGCAGCGCGCCGGCGCGTCTATCCTCGGCCGATCCATTCGCCGGCCATCACGCCGTCGCCGCACCACTTGCCGTCGGCGACCACCGCGCTTCCATTGACCATCACATGCTCGATTCCAACCGGCGCGACTGTCGGCGTTCTGGAATCCGCGGCGCATCTGATCGTTTCCGGATTGAATATCACCAGGTCCGCGGCGTATCCCGGACGCACCAGGCCGCGCCCGCCGAGCCGCATCCGCTTCGCCGCCATCCCGGTCGCCTTGTGAACCGCGTCTTCGAGCGTCAGCAGTTTCAACTCGCGCACATAATGCCCGAGGATTCGCGGGTAGGTGCCGAAGCTGGCGGGATTGTGATGTCCGTACGAAGTCAGAATCGTGTCCATCTCGAACATGTTCAGCGGATGCTTCATCGCTTCCCGCAGCGCACGCTCGTCGCCGTAGTCGTCGCCGCTGTATAGATGGTTCAGCACGCGGGCGCGCGTCCCGCTCTCACGCGTGATCGTCAGGTACGCATCGATCGGATCGAGCTTCAGTTCATCGGCAATCTGGCCGAAGAACTTGCCCTCGAGATGACTGAGTTCGGGCTTGACCGCCCACATGAGCTGAACCGCGTCGGCGATGAACGGCGCGAGCGGGCGGAATCCGGCGCGCAATTTCGCCCAACCCTCCGATGAATCGAGCAAGCCCTCGAGGCCCGTTTGCGCCCACGCCGGAAAAATGACCCGAATCGTCGTGTTGCCGCAGGTGTAAGGGAAAGTGTCGAACGCGATATCGACGCCGTCGCTCTTGTGACGCTCGACTTCGGCAATCGTGTCATCGACAGTCGCCCAGGTTTGCGGGCCAACGAAAATCAGATGCGAAACTTGCAGCGGTACGCCCGCCTCGCGCGCGACGTTGGCCATCTCGCGCACGGCCAGGATGTTGTGTGGAACCGTCCGGCTGTCGAAGAACAACGAGCGCTCCGTGTATGCGCGCAGATGCGAGGTCAGCACGCCCCCGGCCGCCGCAGCCACCCGGGCCAGCGATCCCAGCTCGGCCGGCTTGGCGATCATCCCCGGAAAATAGCCAAGCCCGCACGAAAGCCCCACCGCGCCATCGGCCATCGCGCCTTCGACCATCGCCTGCATTGCGCGCAACTGCTGGGCCGACGGCTCTCCGGCGTCCGAGCCCATCACACTCAGGCGGATACTGCCATGCCCCGCCAGATGCGCGACGTTGAGCGCGAGCCCGCGGCGCTTCAGATACGCGGCGAAGCCCGCCACGTCTTCCCATTCCCAATCGAACTTCCGCTCGGCGCATAGGCGGCCCGACTCGTCGAGCATCCGATTCCGCTCGCGCATCACCGGCGCCACCGAGAAGCCGCAATTGCCGCCGACAAACGTGGTCACGCCTTGCAGCAGAAATGGCTTCAGGATTTTCCCGTGATCGGCAACCGGCAGAACCCAGTCGGAGTGCGAATGCATATCGATGAAGCCCGGCGCGATCGCGAGTCCGGTCGCATCGATTTCGCGCGCCGCGGAGGCGCTCGGGGCGTCGGCCGGATCGATCAGCGCGGCTATTTTGCGATCCTTGATTGCCACGTCGGCGCGGTAGCGCGGCGCGCCGCTGCCATCGACCACGACGCCGTTGCGGACGACTACGTCATATTTCATGAACGGGATTATTCGCGAATCGTGGCGCGCAGCGCAAACCCGCGCCTGCGCGGATTACACCTTGATCAATCCATCGACATGGCCGGTGGAACGTGGACGTCCCGGGAATACTCGATCGATCTGCGCATCAGAGAACTGCATGTGCGATCGCAAGACGGCCGCGATCGGCTCGCGAAAGTCGGTCGTGATCGCCAGGTCGCGCTCCTGGTACAGGCTCCCCGGCGACAGACCCGGCCACTTTCCGTAAACTTTTCCGCCCTTCACCGGCCCGCCCATCACCCACATCACGTTGCCGTGCCCATGATCGGTTCCGCCGTTGCCGTTCTCGTGCATGGTGCGGCCGAACTCCGAAATCACCAGGATGACGGTGTCCTGGTAGCTCGGCCCAAGCTGCCTGGCCAGGCTCGCCAGCCCTTCGCCGAGCGGCTTGAGATGTCCCGCGAGCTGGCCGTTGGCGGAGCCTTCGCTGATATGCGTATCCCAGCCGCCAAGCGCCATGAATGCGACGCGAATCGTGGGATCGCGGCCAATCAGACGCGCCAGTCGGTCGGTGTCGTCGGAAAATCCAGCCGGCGAGGGCGCGCCGCCATTGGCCTGCGCCATGTCACCCGCCAGTTCGCTCATCAGGCGCATCCGTGCCTCGCGTCCGTCGCGATAGGCGCGGCTGATCGAGTCGTTGCCTGCGTAGAGCCGATCGAAGGCCGCTTCGATCACCGGCCGGTCCATCGGCATCGGCCGCTCCGCTGCCCGCCCCAGTGCGACATTCGCGACCGGCAGCTTGCCGCTTAGAATTCGCGGTACCGTCGGACCGAGACTCAACGCCTCGGTCGGGCCATGCGTACCTGGAATCACCGCCAGCGCTCGATTCAGCCATCCATCCTGCGTCGACTTGATGCCGGGGGTGCCACTCTCCATGAAGTCCTGCGCGTCGAAATGCGATCGCGTCGGATCCGGCGAGCCGCATGCATGCACGAACGCCAGCGTGCCGTCGCGCCATTGGCTCTCCAGCGGTGCGAGCGCGGGATGCAACCCGAAATGGCCGTCGAGATCGACGAGCCCGCCGTCCGCGCCCATGCGTCCGATCGCGATTGTCGGGCGCGCGTCGTAGTACGCCGGCTCGCCATGCGGCACGACCACGTTCAGGCCGTCAACCGCGCCGCGCAGGAAGACTACGATGAGCCTTCGCTTGCTGGCGCCGTCGAGCGAGCGCGCCGCCCATGCGTGCGGGCTCAGCAACACGATTCCCGACGCCGACAGAATCGCCGCGCGGCGCATGAACGCCCGCCGGCTGAAAGAAGCCGCCGGGCCGGGACTGCACACCACGCATCCATCGATAGGTTGGAGTTTTTTTCCCATTTTAAACTCTCAGCGCTTCATGAACTCGGGACTGCCTAGTATCAGCGGTGCGCGAAGTTGCGTCGGCGACGCCTCCACGGCGTTGGCCGTCGACGGTGAAAAATAATTGCCGAGCGTAGCCGCAAGTTGCGCGGGATCGGGTGGCGTCATCTTGGGTCCGTGCGGCCCGGCGTCGAACTTGATGTTCACTTTGCCGGCGCCATTCCTGGGGACCGCCGCCGGCTCGCGGCGCATCGCACCACCGCCCGCGTTTTCTTCGAACGGCGGATTTTCCAGCGGCAGATTGCCCGAGCCAAGCGCCGTGGCAAAGCTGAGCCGCGTCATCATCGCGCCGGGATTGAGCCACGCGTCCTGCGTGTTGGCGTAGCCGTTGGGCGTCTGACATCCGTACAGCGGCATCCCGAGAATCTGCATCGTGCCGTACAGCGGCCGGTAATTGCGCACAGGCACGCCCGTCGCGCGCACGCACGAGACCACGTACTCGTAGGGCGTTTTAAATTTGGCGCCGTAGTATCGGGGGTCCCGGAATTCCGCGCTCGTGAACATCGTCTCGAGCACCGCGCGAATCTCGCCGTCGGTCGCGAGGTAGCGATCCGCCATCCGGCTCACCAGCGCTTTGGGTGGATCGTCGGCGACGAAGTACTGCGCAAGCTTGAAGCTCAGATGCTTCGCCGTGGCGGCACTGCTCGCCAGGATGTCCAGCGCATGCTCGCCCTCCGCGATTCCGCCGCCTTCGATTTCCTGCCCCAAAAAATTCTTGCTCGAGAAATCATGGCGCTGGGCGTCGAAGTAAAAGCCGCTCGGATCGACCGGCGCCGCGCCCGGCCGCCTGAAGTTTTGCCGACGCCGCATGAATGGAAAAAATCCGCCCATCCCGGCGCCTTGCATGCCCGCGGCGCCGGGCCTGCGATTTCCGCCGCCACCACCGCCGCCCTTGGGAAGTCCCCATCCCGTCAGGATATGCGCCAGCGCGATTACGTCGGCCTGCGAGTATCCGCCGTTGACGCCCAGCGTATGCAGTTCCATCAGCTCGCGCGCGTAGTTCTCGTTTATTCCCTCGAACTTCCCCTTCGAGCCGGCGCTGCCGGGCGCAGTGTTCTGCCAGTTGTCGAGGTAGAAAAGCATCGCCGGATGATGCGCGGTCGCGCCCAGCAGCGTGCGGAACTTGCCCATCGTATGCGGCCGAATCGCAGTCTCCTCGAACACACCCGTCCAGATGTTGTCCAGCCCCTTGCCGGCGAAGATGTTGAAGTGGTTGAACCAGAACGCGGTCATCACTTCCTGCAATTGGCGCGGCCCTTCGATCGCGCGGATCATCCGCGCCTCGACCGCCTCGCGCATCACGATCCGCTGCTGGATTCTCAAGTCTTTGGTCGCGTCCTTTATCGCCGCCTTGTTGCCGCCGCTCTCGGCCCTGGCGTCCCTGCGCGCCTCCATGATCGGCCGCTGATATTCGACGAACAGCGCGATCGGAGACCTGTGGATCGTGCGATATTGGTTGACGCGCTCGATCAGATCGCCGGGAATCGCTATCGACTCGGGATGCAGTTGCTCCTGCACATAGCGTCCGGGTCCCATCGCGCTGACGCGCTCGAAGTCGCCCGGCCGCGGACCGAACCCGACGCGGTTCAGTACGTGCAGAATCCGGTCCCGCTTTGATTCTTCGGCTGATTCCACCACGACCTGCCTCTCTCGACGACGGCCTGTCTGTCTCGATTATTTAGTACGAACGCGCGCCCGCGCGGATTCAGGCAGGGGTGACCCCTGCACCCAATGTTAAGGCCGCGCTCCGTTGTCGCGCGCGGCCCCTGCCAACGGCTTAATACTGCGCTGCCGTCGCCACGCCCAGGGCTCAGCCCTGCCCATCATCATCTCGACGCCCGGCCCCACGCCTCGATCAGCCGCTCGAACGCCTTGCGCAACTCGGGATCCTTCAACTCCGGCAGCTCGATCGATTTCCGCGTCGCACGCGGCACCGTGCGCAATTTCGGCCGCTCGCGCCGGCTGAGCCGTCCCTGCACAAATCGCAGCTCACGCACGGCGTCGTCGCCCAACCTCTGTGTCACGCGCGCGAGAATTTGCGACTTCATCAGGTTCAGTTCTTGTATCCACATCGCACCCGACACTTTCACCACTGCGGTGTGGAATTTCAGCGAGACGATTTCGGTGCGCCGCGCGATCGCCTCGCCGACGATCTCCGGCCATGCTTTTGCCAGCCGCACGATCGCGAAATGACCTTCGCGGTCGATGCGATCGAGGAGCGGCTGCATCGCGGCTCCGATCTGTTCAGGAGCCCTGTGGCGTCGAGTCGGCATGAGCGCTTCACGATAGCGCCCCACGCATCGCACGCATACCAAGGCGCTTGGCGGGAGACTTTCGGCACGCACCTGAGTCGCCGGATTCGAGCATAACTTCTATTAGCCAGGCTAATTTTGGACCAGCGGCTGCTCATGAATTTCAAATAGAAGCGAAGATTTACCAAAAGTTATCAACAACCTAATATATGGTTTATGAACAGATCGTCCTACACTACCTATAGGGGTTTGGGGCTTGACAGGCCGTATGGCTCGCGCGCATATTGTCGCCCACGAGTAGCTCATGAGTTGCTGAGCAACTTCTAGATTGAATGCGGGCTTAACGCGTATGTAACTGGGGTGGGGAGGATGCGGTGATGGGCGGGGGAGCGATAGATCTGGAAATGGGTTCGAAGTCAAAAATAACCGACCGCGCGCCAGCCGCCAACCCCTCGCCCGCCGACTCGGCCGCGCCCGGCCGCGGTATCGTGCTCGAGCGTTTCTTTACCACCGCCGGCGTCGATCCATATTCCGAGGTCGAATGGGATCTCCGCAGCGCCGTCATTTCGGGCGAAGACGGCCGCGTAGTCTTCGAGCAGAAAGACGTTGAGGTACCGCGCGGATGGTCGCAGACGGCGACCAACGTCGTGGTCTCGAAATATTTCCGCGGCCCGCTCGGAACGCCGCGGCGCGAGACCAGCGTCCGCCAGCTCATCTCCCGCGTCGTCGATACCATCACCGGATGGGGCGAGAAGCAGGGCTACTTTGCCGGCGCCGACGCACGCGAGACCTTCCACGCCGAGCTCAAGTACCTGCTCCTCAATCAGAAGGCCTCGTTCAACAGCCCGGTCTATTTCAACGTCGGCATCGAGGCCAAGCCGCAGTGCTCTGCATGCTTCATCCTCAAGGTCGATGACAGCATGGACTCGATCCTGAGCTGGTACCGCAACGAAGGCATGATCTTCAAAGGCGGCTCCGGCGCGGGCGTGAACCTGTCCGCACTGCGCTCGTGCCGCGAGAAACTCACGTCGGGCGGCACCGCGTCGGGACCGTTGTCGTTCATGAAGGCCGCCGACGCGAGTGCCGGCGTCATCAAGTCGGGCGGCAAGACGCGGCGCGCGGCCAAGATGGTGGTGCTCAACGCCGATCATCCCGACATCGTCGATTTCATCAAGTGCAAGGTCGAAGAGGAAAAGAAGGCCTGGGCGCTCATCGAAGCCGGCTACGACTCTTCGCTCGACGGGCCGGCTTACGGCTCCGTATTCTTCCAGAACGCGAACAATTCCGTGCGCGCCACCGATGGGTTCATGCAGGCGGTGCTCGATGACGCCGAATGGCAGACCCACTTCGTCAGGTCCAGCGAGGTCGCCGAGACCCGTCCCGCGCGCAAGGTGCTCCACATGATCGCCGAGGCCGCCCACGCATGCGGCGACCCCGGGATGCAATTCGACACGACGATCAACCTCTGGCACACCTGCCCGGCCAGCGGACGAATCAACGCCTCCAATCCGTGCAGCGAGTACATGCATCTCGACAACTCGGCCTGCAATCTCGCCTCGCTCAACCTGATGAAGTTCATCGACGACCGCGGCGAGTTCGACGTGCGCGCATTCCGCCACGCGGTGGACGTAATGATCACGGCGCAGGACATTATCGTCGATAATTCCTCGTATCCGACCGACGAGATCGCCAGGAACGCCAGCGCGTACCGCGAACTCGGGCTCGGCTACGCAAACCTGGGCGCGCTGCTGATGGCGCTTGGGATGCCCTATGACTCCGACCAGGGCCGCAGCTACGCCGGCGCGATTACCGCGCTGATGACCGGCGAGGCCTATCTCCAGTCGGCGCGAATCTCCGAACAAATGGGTCCGTTCGCCGGCTACGCGCCCAATCGCGAGCCGATGCTGAAAGTGATCGAGCGGCACAAAGCCGCCGCTTACAAGCTCGATTCTTCCTACGTTCCGCTCGACCTGCTTCGCGCCGCGCGCGAGTCATGGGACGACGCGCTCAAGCTCGGCATTTCCGCCGGCTATCGCAATTCGCAGGCCACGGTGATCGCGCCGACCGGCACCATCGCGTTCATGATGGATTGCGACACCACCGGCATCGAGCCCGACATCGCGCTCATCAAGTACAAAAAGCTGGTCGGCGGCGGGATGCTGAAAATCGTCAACAACACCGTCCCGCGCGCGCTCAAGCGCCTGGGCTACGACTCGAAGGAAGTCCAGGAAATCGTCGAATATCTTGACGAGAACGAGACTATCGAAGGTGCGCCGCAGCTCGCCGACGCGCATCTCGCCGTCTTCGATTGCGCCTTCAAGCCGCGCGCCGGCGCCCGCACGATTCATTACAACGGGCACCTCAAGATGATGGGCGCGGTGCAGCCGTTCATTTCGGGCGCGATTTCCAAGACCATCAACATGCCCGCGGAAGCGACCGTGGACGAAGTCGCCGAGGCTTACGTCACCGCGTGGAAGCTCGGGCTCAAGTCGGTCGCGATTTACCGCGACGGATCCAAGCGCGTGCAGCCGCTCAACACGGGCAGGAAGGAAATAGAAAAAGCGGTGGACGCGGTGGCGTCGATCGCGCCGACCGACGATCGGATGCAGCGGCGCAAGCTGCCCGACGAGCGCAAATCGATCACCCACAAATTCGATATCGCCGGCCACGAAGGTTACATCACCGTCGGCATGTACGAGGACGGCACCCCGGGTGAAATCTTCGTCACGATGTCCAAGCAGGGCTCGACGATCTCGGGCCTGATGGATTCGTTTGCGACCGCGATTTCGTTCGCGCTCCAGTACGGCGTTCCGCTCCAGTTCCTGGTGGACAAATTCTCGCACATGCGCTTCGAGCCCTCGGGCTTCACCAAGAACCCGCAAATCCCGTACGCCAAGTCGATCGTCGATTACCTGTTCCGGTGGATGGCGTCGAAGTTCCTCGACGAGGAAGCAAAGCGCGAGGTCGGAATTATCGAGTCGGAGAAAACGCTGTCGGCAAAATCCGAAGCAGCGCACGCGCCGCTGGCGACTGTAGCGATGGCTCCTGTGGCCAGTCTACGCGACGGCAAGGACGGCGGCATTCGCCAGGCCTTCATCAATCAGGCCGACGCGCCTCCCTGCCCCGACTGCGGCAGCATCATGGTGCGCAACGGCGCCTGCTACAAGTGCATGAACTGCGGCACCACCAGCGGGTGCTCATAAAGAAGGAGTTTCAAGGGTCCCGGAGAATTGGCGGGGGAGGCTTTCGAGAGACTGGCGATGAGAATGAGGTGGATGGGGACGGGTAGGTAGGTACCAGCGGCGGCGCGAAGAGTTTTAGCCAGTCCTCGGAGAAATTGTGGATGACGAATTCTCCGGGACCCACCTTAAATGCAGGCGCGGCAGGGGCTGCGCCCTTAAAGGTTGTGGTGGGGCGGCGGATGTGGTGACGGCAGGGGGCTGGGAGCAATCCCAGCCCCCAAATTTTTTCTTACCTCGCCTGAAATAACGGGCGAGGGATTGGCGTAGTCAGTGGGAAGGGATTTTGTCGGTTGATTCGGCTTCATCAAGCAACCGCTGCAAATGACCGGCGGGAGAATCGCGCCCCGCGTGGCCATCGTGGCCGCTATTCAAAGCGCAGGCTGGCGCAACGCTCGTATGCGGCGGCTTGAACTCCGAGGGGAACAAACGCTCGCGAGCCGCCCACTGATCGAAGCTGCCGGGACTGCTCGCCAGCACGCGAAATCGCATGCAGACGGTTGCACAGCCACAACTCGAGTCGCAATTTCCGTGGAGCTCGCCCGGTGATTTGACGACCAGATCGAGCGGGCGCGTCTTGCCGGGCACGAGTTCTACGGGGTCCTTCATCCCAGCCACCCAGAAGCTGTGGAGCACGTCGGCGGAAGCAAGCTCGAGCCGAACGTTGGTAGCGCTTGGAACGTGCAAAACATCGCTGGTCCTGATGCCCAGAGAGGGGTAATCGAATTCCCACCACCACTGATGCGCGACCACTCGGACCGTAAGCGTAGGCCCGGTCACGCCAGCACCGAGCGTTCGACCTAGAAGGACCGCTCCGGCACAGATGCATGCCAGACCTATCATGGCTCCTACCAATGGCCTCGACGATTTCATGCGTTCACTTCTTAAAGGGTACTGCCTAATTGCCGCTGTCGCCACCCGTGACCGGCTCGCGCGCCACGGTTCGCTCCACGTCGCTCGCGACCCGACCCGGATCGGCCTTTTGACCCAGGTACTGAAGCAATGCATTACCGTTGGCATCGACCAGGAAGAATTCGAGAACGTGATCGACCGTACCATCGGGTTCGCGCTGTCGAATCACGTTGAATCGCGCCATCTCGTCGTCGATCTGTTTGGGCGTTCCAGTCAGGAACAGCCAGCCGCTAACGTCGGCGCCCTGCTTGTTCGCATATTCGAGAAGCTGCTCCGGGTGATCGTGTTCGGGATCGACCGTGATCGACACGATGCGGGCCTCGGTTCCGAGCTTGGGACCGAGTCGATTCGCGATCTGTTTCATCTGGGCCGTGAGCAGAAGACACGGTCCGGGACAGTTGGTGTAAATGAAATCGAACAGCACCGGTTTCCCTCTCAGCGAGGCCAGCGAAACGTTGCGGCCATGCTGATCGACCAACGTGATGTCGGGTAAGCAGTCGGAGGTATGGAGCACCGGGAATCCTCCGCGCTCCCCGATATCTTCAGCCGGCCGACGGCAACCAATCAGAGTTACCGCGCTCACGATGACAGCCAGCATCGTCAGGCAAAGGACTCTACTGAAGCTCTGCTTCTTGAGATTAAGGCTTAGCGTTGGGGTCACCTGGATTCCCTGAAGTCTGCGTCGCGGGTTTCTCCGCCAGCAGCGGCAGCACGGCGTCCGATAGACTCTTCTCGGTAACCGGCGTTTGGTCGGGTGTCAGCTTCGCGCGGATGACTCCGCTGCGATCCACAACGAATGTGACGGGCAGAACATCGGGCGAGCCGAAATCGTTGACTTTGGCGTCATCCAGCACCGCCGCCGGATAGCTGTATGATTGCATGACCTTGGTCACGTCGGACCGATCGTGCGGGCGGTCGGTGCTGAGACCTATCATCTCGAGCCCCTGGCCATGATAGCGCCGATAGAACGCGTCGAGAGCCGGCATTTCCTCTCGGCAAGGCGGACACCAGGTGGCCCAGAAGTTTACCACTACGACTCTCCCGTGCTGTGCACTTAGATCGAATGCCTGACCATCCAGTTCGGGCACCGCCAGCGCCGGCGCTGCCTTACCAACAGTCGCGGAAGCAAACGCCATTGCAGCCACACATAGGATCATGCCGACTCCTGCTGCAGCAGGCCACAATGTCGCTCGCCTCACGATTGCTTTCCTCGCTTCAGAAGCTATAACTCAGGATTGCTTTGATCGCGTAGGGCGCCGACAACTGATAGCCGTTCATGTTCCGAAATATTGGCAGTTCGATATCGGTATAGAACCTCAGGGATTTAAATGCCGTCTCAAAACCGGGGGCAACTTGTACTCTGAAGTAGCCGCTGTCATAGGCGTCCCCATTGGTGCCACGGTCGCGGGCGCGGTCGCTGACCAGAAACGTCAGCATGGGGGCAAGTTCCGTTACATAACCGACCTTACCGAAGTCGTAGTATGCCCCATACCCTGAGTCGAACTCGCGGCCGTTCTTGTAGTGGTCCTGATACGCGAACGGCTGGTCGTACATGCCTTGTACATAATAGCCGAAGGGCCGATCCTCCAGTCTGACTATCGGAATAGTGCCCAGATGGTAAACGCCGAGCAGCAAGTCGGTGCTGCCCGTCCCAATCTGGGTGTCACGATCCCATTTCGGATAGTGCCAGTCGCCCGACGGAACCTTGAGGCCGCCCAAAAAACCGGTCGACATGTCTTCCTGCAAGCCGGTCCACATACCCATGATGCGGATGTCACCTATCGAGTTCGAGTCGTACGAATGGACATCGTCGTTGTTACCACTGTAGGCGCCCCGGTAGTTCCTTTCCCAGTAGGGCACTTCCAGCATCGCGCCCCAGCTCCGATCGAACATGTATTGGCCGCCGACGGTAACGAAGTTGGTCGCCAGCTTCTTGTCGTTATTATAGAAGCCGGAGGCTGGCTGCGTCGCGTGCCAGTCTATGTACTGGTTCATGAAATCGTACTCGGTCCACACCATCCCCCCGGAGCCGGTTGGAAGCAGCGAGGGCGTCGCTACCTCGAAGACACCGCACCCGCATGCACAGGCCCAGCTCAGACCGGGCGTTAGACCTACGAGCAGAAGGGCAGTCAGCAAAAAGCGCCGGGTAGCTTTGGCGGCGCCAGGCAGGGAGTTAGCCACTCCCGCCAAAGGGCCAAGCTCAGAAATCCGTCGCATAGAACATCTCCCAGCAGACACCTTGCGATGCGCCGCTTGCCTGAAAGAGAAACCATCGCGCCAAGACATCTTGCGGCGCCGGGAACCCATATCGGGAACGCCGTCGAACGAAAGTTCCTAGGCGAAGTGCTTTGGCGGCGGGGTGTCGGGAGCGACCTTAACATCGACTAGTCGCACTGCGTTCTTCACGGCAGTCGAGCCCAGCGCGCGGAGAATGAACTCCGGCAAAGCCGTCGCAGGGCGTGCAATCAAGGTGTTCGACACGCGGTCGAACATTTGAATCGGCTGGCAAATGTTGATGGTCAATTCTGGCCGGCTCGGTCCGGAGACGACGATCAGGCCGGGATTCGAGGGAACGCTGGCCAACAACATGACGATGGCCACAATTAGACTCAGGTCCCGCAAGTCCGCCTTTGAAAACAACTGCCTCATGTCGCAGCGACCAGTTCTAAAGCAATCCCCGCTCGCGTTCAAGCTCCGCTGGCTTTATGTTCGTTTCATCCGCGCAGCAAGCGGGTAATCAGAAAAATTATGAGCATCCCCATACAGGTGGCGACGCCAACCAATGGAGAGTCATGTTCGCGAGCTTCCGGCAGTAGATCCGAGGCGCCGATGTAAAGAAAAGAACCGGCGAAAAATGCAAGCAGCCACGGCAGGAGTCCCGCCCTCAAATTGAACATCAGCGTCGAGGCCGCACCGAGGACCGGCGTCAACATATCCACTACCAGCCAGAAAATGGCGCGTCTGGGCGAATTTCCATGCGCAAGAACGACCGTCACGGTGTTCAGTCCGTCGCTGAAATCATGCGCGATTATGCCGAAGGCAATTAAGAGTCCCATCTCGACGCTCGTCTGGAAGCCGACACCGATTGCAACGCCGTCCAGAAAACTGTGAAAGGCCAGGCCACCCGCGGACATCGCGCCAAGCTCCATCTCATGAGATGGCGCCAAGTGAGGATGTTCGCGCGCACGGTGCATTGCCGTGTAACGTTCAAGTCCGAAGAAGGCAAGGAATCCAAGCGCGGTGATCGGCATGTACGATGAGCCGTGAGGGAAAGCGAAGACTTCCGGCAGTATGTCGAACAGCGCCACCGCCAACACCGCGCCGGAACTGAAGCCGAGCAGCAAATGAAGCCGGTCGCGCAACCGAATGGCCGCCATGCCGCCCAACCCGGTGGAGATGAGCGTGACTAGAGCAAGAAGTATCGGCGCGAATCGCATGGATGGACTTTGCTCAGAGTTCAATACCGATGGTCAAAAAGCCAGTCGCGGTACGCCGCGTTCCTCGAGAATTGCTGGATGCTAGTATGAATGAGCATGGGGAAACATACGCGCCATGCACCCGGAGAAACCACACCGATGACGTCACGAACGAAGTGGATACTAACGGTCTTGCTGGCCGGCGGCGTTTTGTTCGCGCTGACGCCGATTGGCGTTTCGGCCGAAGCCGCGGGCAACGGCGGCGCCACTGCGGTTTTTTCGGGCGGCTGTTTCTGGGGCGTGGACGGCGTTTTCAAGCATGTGAAGGGGGTGTCCAAAGTTGTTTCCGGATACGCGGGAGGAACTGCCGACACCGCGAACTACGAAACCGTCGGCACGGGAACGACGGGGCATGCTGAGTCGGTGCAGGTCACTTACGATCCTTCGAAGGTTTCGTACGACGATCTGTTGAAAGTATTTTTTTTCGTCGCGCACGATCCGACCGAGCTGAATCGACAGGGCCCGGATTCAGGAACTCAATATCGGTCCTCGATTTTCTATGAGAACGGCGATCAAAAGAAGATGGCCGATGATTACATCGCCCAACTCGAACGCAAGCATTCATTCCTCAAGCCAATCGTAACCAAGGTAGTTCCGCTCACCGCTTTCTACCCGGCCGAAGACTATCATCAAAACTATCTGGCTCTGCACCCGGATAATCCCTACATCGTCGTCAACGATATGCCGAAACTCGAACGGCTCCGGCAAGACTTCCCCGGCCTGTATCAGCCATAATCCCGAAGGCGGAGAAGCATACTACTCCGCGTGGAGCAGGCCAGCGTGCGATGCAAAACGATCGCGGCGCGATCATGCGACGGTGTCGCCGCGACTCTCGATTTGACGCATCTCCTCGGCGCGCGTGCGGGCCTGATCGGCGGCACGGCGCGCTGAATCCGTTGTCTGGTAGAGCTCGAGCTCGGGGCCGAATTCACCATCAGCAACCGGGCTGAGCGCGACATCGGTATAATCCTTCGACGCCGGATCGTTCTCGATCTTGCGTCGCAGCCGCTCCAGCCGCCAGAAAAACCACAGGCCGGGCACATAGGTCGCTGACATCTCTCGCGCGCGCCGCAGAAAAAATCTGAGCGCGTTCTCGCGCGGAAAACCAGGACGGCGCTGCGTGCGCGGCTTGCGGCGAATAACGCCGCCTTGCAGCGGATGCACCCGCTCGTAGGCGTGACTCCCATAAAAATAGAAAATCATCGAGGCGATCCGCCGCGTGCGCATTCCGCTGGCGGCGGCCCGCTTGATCAGCGTCTCGATGTGCGCCGGCGAATAGTACAGGTGCCATGCCCGCTGGTAGATATCCTGCCACTGGGCGGCGCTCATCCGTGGATGATCGGCGGTCGCGTGCTCGGCGTCATACTTGTTGGTATCCGCTTCCATTCGCTCGCCGCGCAGGTACATCTCCTGGTGATCCTTGGAGCCGGGCAGCGGCGTCAGCATGAAGAACTCCATGATGTCGATCGGGAGTTCGCGCTGGATGATCTGGATGTCACGCTCGATGCTCTCGGGGGTGTCGGACGGGAAGCCGAGGATGTAGCCGGCATAGGTCAGAACCTTGGCGCGCTTCCACGCCTGGAGCATCCTGCGGTATTCGGTGATGCGATTCTGACCCTTCGATGCGCCCTTGAGGCTGTCGGGATTGATGTTCTCGAGGCCGATAAAAACTTTCTTGCACCCTGCGCGCACCGACTTCTCCACGAAGTTCGGAATTTTGTGGCACATGGTGTCGACCTGCATGATGATGTTTATCTTCAGCCGGTCACGGTGCTTGAGCAGGATGATGCGGTCGAGGATGGCTTCCCAGTTCCGATTGCGCGCGAAATTATCGTCGGTGATGAAGAAGCTCCGCACGCCTTGCGCCGCGTGCGCGCGAATCAACTGCTCGATGTCGTCGGCGCTGCGATACCGCGACTTGCGCCCCTGCACATTTATGATCGTGCAGAAGCTGCAGCTGAACGGGCATCCGCGCCCCGCGTCGAAGCATCCGAGCGCCCCGGCGTAGCGCTTGACGTATTTCATCGGAAGGAACGGCAGCGGCTCGCCGTCCATCGCCGGCAAATCGGCCATGAAGTTGTAAACCGGCGGGAGACGGCCCTCGAACGCAGCGACGAGCAACTCGTCAAGCCGGTGCTCGGCCTCGCCGGCGAACAGAGTGATTCCGAGCGCGAGCGCGTCCTTCATCTCGGGCGGCATCTCGGGAAGCATCGCGAGACACCCGCTGACGTGGAATCCGCCGATCGCGACCTGGATTCCCGCGGTGCGCAGTTCGCGCGCGATATCAACCGCGCGGGCAAACTGGTTGGTTTGCACTCCGATCATCAGCACGACGCCACGGTTCGAGTTGCGCTTGAACCGGCGAATTATCGAACGCACCGGGACTTTCGCGTTAGTTTCGTCGTGCGCCGCGATCTCGAGATCAACTCCCGCGCCGAGGATGGACCGCGCCTGCGCGTCGAGCGCGAGGCCGTAGATACTCGACAGCGAGCTCGACGGCACGAAGCCGCGCCACCATTGGATGAGATAGCCGTCGTCGTCGTAATGCGACGGCTTGATCAGCTCGACAAGAAACGCGGTGCGACCCGCTTCTTTCATTTTTTTCCCAAGCATGAGCAATTTACTCTATTGGTTATCCACAATTCTGGCTACCTGCGGCATTGTCCGCTGCTCGCGCGGAGGAACCTCGATATTCTGCGGATTGGATCGAGCCGGGAGAAAGAGTAGGTATTGCGCTGGTACAAGTTGGCATGCACTCCTATCAGAGTATTGATAGGACGCGAATCATAATGAGCGGTTACACAACGGCGCGAGCTGCATATAGCAAGCGCGTCAAAGGAGCGAATCTTGGACCTGGATAAATTAGTGACAGAGTTGAAGGAGGAGGCCGACCGGCTCGGTCGAGCTATTGCGGCGCTGGTGGGATATCCCCTTTCAGGGGGCGGCAAGAAGACGCGCGCCGGCAGGCCAAAGGCGGCCACGCCGAAGAGGCGCAAGCGCGGAGGCCTGACGCCGGAAGGCAGAAAGCGGTTGTCGATCGCGATGAAGAAGCGTTGGGCAGAGCGCAGGAAGAAGGCTCTGTAGCAAACTGCTCGAATCGACGCGAAGACATAAGCCTGCGCTGTCCGCGCGAGTTGGCAGCGCCAATCGGCGGGAGGCGATTGCAGCCGCCCGCCAGCTGATGCGCAACTTGTTTACTCAAACCAGGTAATCAAGGAGAGATCAGGATGGCTTTGCTTGTATCGCAGTTGGGAATCGAAGAAGTAAGGGCGCATCGTACCTGGTTCCTCTGCCTGGGAGCGGTGCTGATCGTCATAGGCACCATTGCGATAGGTAGCACCGAACTCATGACGATGGTTTCCGTGATGCTCCTCGGATGGCTGCTGATCTTCGGCGGCCTGTTCGAAATCGTTCACGGATTCGCGCGACGCGCCTGGGGCGGCTTCTTCATTAATCTCATGGGCGGCGCGCTATACGCGGTGACCGGCATCCTGATGATCACGCATCCGGGAGTGGCGGCCGTGACGCTCACCTTGATGATCGCGATGCTGCTGATCGTCGCCGGCACTTTTAGAATTTTCGTAGCCTTTTCGACTCCAATCCATCATCGGGGATGGCTGATCCTGAACGGCGCAATTTCGCTGTTCCTCGGATTTTCGATCATGAGTTGGTGGCCGAGTTCAGGACTGTGGGTCATCGGACTATTCATCGGCATCGATATGATTTTCGACGGCTGGACCGAAGTGATGCTTGCGTTGAGCAGCGGGGGCAGCGGAGGATCTGCAACCGCTCAAACCGCAGGTCCGTGATCCTGCCCCAGTTAACCCACAGGGCCGCGCATATAGTTGGATCGATAAGCTTCCAGCGCGGTGCGGACTCGTTGCGCTTCCACGACCATGGAACCGATCGCCGTCTGAAGGCCGTCGGTCTGCCCGTGCCTGGCCCGCGCTTCGATCTCATGCGACAACTCCATAAGGCGCAGCGCGCCAAAATGACCGCTGCTGCCCTTGACCGCGTGTGCGGTCGCCGCAATTCCGGCGCGGTCGTCGCGGCTCATCTGCAAGCCGATTGCGTGTACCCGTTCGGTTAAATCGGTAAGGAACACGCCGATGATCTCGGCGACAAATTGCTCGCCCAGTTCATCGCTTTCGGCGAGCTGAGTAATCGCCCGCATGTCGATCGCCGGAACCCTCGCGGTTTCAATGCTCACTCTTTTTCATCCGGTGCCTGGTTCGCTCAATCCCACCAAGCGCGCACAGCATGCCTTCGCGCCTGATCGATCCAAGTTGCGTGCCGCCGCGATACCACGGCGTGCAAATCGGGACCGACGCCTGCAATGATTGGCTGTGGCGGGCAGTCGCGCGCCTTATGAATTCCTGGAAGTTTTGAACGTCGATACCCGGTCCCATCGCGAGCCGCGAGAGTCGTCAAAATCGCGCCGCAGTGTCATTTGTTTGCCGCGGCGGAATTCGGCCATGCTCACTTTGCCCGCGCGACTCCGCGCACCTCGATCAGCGCCATCAGCCGGCTTGGCATAGCGATCCGGAAATCCATCGAGGCGCCCGACACCGGATGGCAAAACTTGAGCTCGCACGAATGGAGCGCGAGGCGCCGCGCCGGATCGATCGTCGCGCCATATTTACGATCACCGACGATCGGATGACCCAGGCCGGCCATCTGCACGCGAATCTGGTTTTTGCGGCCGGTTTCGAGCGTCAGCTCGACCAGCGACTTGTCTTGGCCTGTTCGTAAGACCCGATAGTGCGTGATTGCCGGCTCGCCACCGCGCTCGACGCGATGCATCCGCAATGACTTGCTCTCTACAAGATTGTCCCGAATCGTGCCATTGGCCTTCGCGAGCGCGCCCTCCACGACGGCAAGGTATTTTTTGGTGACGTCCTTCCAATTCTGCTGAAGGACCGCCTGGATCGGGCGGCTTCTTGCGAACATCATCAAGCCGGAGGTCTCGCGGTCGAGTCGATGCACGATGAAGGCCTGTTGCGCCGGCGATTTTGTGAGCGCCTTAAGATGTTCGTTGAGGATCCGATGCGCGGTTCTCTCTTTCTCGCCTTCCGATCCCATCGAAAGCAGCCCCGCTCGTTTGTCGACCACGACGATATCATCGTCGAGATAAATGATTTTCAGGCCTTGGCGCTCGATCGACGCGGCGGGGATTTGCTTGCCCGCGGCGATAGTCACCACGTCGCCCGGCTCCAGCTGGGTATCATGCCTGACGGCGGTCATTCGCTTTACGCTCACCGCCCGGAAGCGCAGAAGATCCTTCGCCTGTTTGCGCGACAGTCCCAGTGGCAGGCCGATCAGATACGGCAGCAGTTCGCATCGCGACGAGACGCTGAACTGATGGTCACGCGTAGGCATTGCGGTAATATGGTCGCCCACTATCGATGAAGCGGCAAGATGAGCAGCCCGAATCAACATATCGCCGACAGGTTTCCGTGGCTTACCCGCGCACGCGCGGTGGCGGGCGCCTTTGGAATCGCGCTGCTGGTTGTTTTCATCTGGCCGCATGCTCGGCTGGTTACCGATTTAGTCATCGTCACGGCTATTCCGGGGACGATTGGGGCGATCGGGTTCGGCTTGACGTTCTGGTCGAGAGCTCGGGTTCAGATTGGGCGGCGACGGCTTCGATATAAGGCGGTGCGACGAATCGCGGGCATCGTCGCCCTAGCCTGTCTGCCGTTCCTACTGATTCAGCGTGCCTCGATCTATCTTCGTAGCCCGCGCGAGGTCGTTACTGAAGCTTCGGAAGCCTACCCGGACATGAAGCGCTGGCGAATCCAGGTCGTCGTCGCGATCGCGCATCTCGAGGGTGACGACGGCAAGCAACTCGAAGGGCGGTTGCGCGACGCGCTGGCTGACCTCGACCGCCGTCTGCACATCACGCCAGTCATCCTGAATCGCATCATTGCGGTTTCGGGCCGTCCGCAAGGGATCGCGCACCTTGACGCGCTTGGAGCGGTAACCGATGTGCGCGTCGATGCGTTGATCTGGGGCGGCGCGAAGGGCGTCGCACAGCCGGCTGTCGGCCCACTCTACGAGACGAGTTTCGGCAGCAACGCGCAATTCGGCGGGGCGTACCTTCCAGCCGACTTCAAGCTGCCGGAATTGCCGATGGACGATCTGTGCACGGTGCTGCGTTTGATCGTCGCGACTCAAAGCGGCGAGTTCATGCAGCAGTGGGATTACAAATTTGGCGACGCGCTGGAGCCTTTGATCAAGCAGGTCCGCGCTATCGCCGACGATCCGCGCAAGACCGCGGGCTGGAGCGCCGACACGCGCGCGCGAGTCAACCTGGTGCTCGGCTTCGCCAACACCACCTCTGGCCGCGAGCTCAGGTCCGAAGATTCCCTTCATACTGCCATCGCCTACTTTCAGCGGACGCAGGCCGATTGGACGCGCGAACGCGATCCGCTCGAATGGGCGATGGTGCAGCAAAATCTTGGTTCCGCGCTGAGCGATCTATCCGCCATCAACCTGCAGGCTGCGCCTCTACAGCCGGCGGTGGCGGCTTACCAGAACTCGCTCGCAGTATATCAGTCACGATCTGATCGGCTCGATTCGGCAAAGGTGCAATTCAGACTCGGAATCGCGTTCGAGAAAATCGGAGCGCATGAAGAGGGCGTGGAGAGCCTGCGTCGGGCGGTGGATTGTTATCGCGCGGCGTTGAAAGGATTTGACCCTCGCTATTACCCGGTTTACTGGGCAGACGCTCAACGCTACCTCGGCAACACCCTTGCGACGATGGCCGACCGGGTTCCGGGCACCAAAGAACTCGACGAGGCAATCGCGGCCGATCGGGAAGCATTGAAGTTCTATCGCAAGCAGACATGGCCAATATATTGGGCGGTAGCTCAGCACCAACTCGCGCAGAGCCTCTGCCAGCTAGGCGATAAAACCTCGAATCGCGACGTATTGAAAGAGTCGGTCGCGTTATACCGGCAAATCCTCGATGGGTACCCGCGCCAGACCAATCCGCAGGACTGGGCAGGGATCCAAATCGATCTCGGTAATGCATATCTGGCACTGAACAACCTTGACGAAAACTCCGGGTACGCGGACCAAGCCGCTCGCGCATTTCGCGCCGCCTTGGAGGAGCTATCGATCGAGCATCAACCGACGGATTGGGCAACTGCAAAAGCCGATCTCGGAAATGCCCTCTCGGAGTTGGGGGAGAAAACCGGGTCGGACACTTATTATATCGAGCAGGCGATCGACGCCTACCATGACGCGCTCAAGGTCATCACGCCGGACCTCAATCCAATCGCGTGGGCATGGACGAAGTACAACTTGGCCGGCGCGCTGGTTGAGCTCGGCGAGCGGGACGCAGGGGTCAGGCATCTCAAGGAAGCAGTCGATAACTACCGTGACGCGCTGACCGTGTTGTCGAAAGATAAGTCGCCGGAACTGTGGGGAAAGATACAGGACAATCTCAAGATTGCGCTCGACGACCTGCATCAGCGCGGCTGGAAGGGCAGTTGAAAAACTACTCGCGGCTCGGAGTGGCCCCGCCCAGCGCGGGCGCCTCTTCGTGTTCGTCGAGAACGACCCTCTTGTAGGCGAGCGCGGGCCCCGCGAGCGCCGTCGTCGCCATCGCGATCAGCAGCATATCCAGAGATCCCCGGGTGGCCGCCGCAAGGCCGGGCGGGTGATATCCGATTAGCGAGTCGAGAATTTGGCGGATGACGAAGTATGGAGCGGAAGAGAGAACGATGATCGCGGCGAGCCGCTCGATATTTCCCCTGGTTTGCTTCCATGCGGCCGATATTCCCGCATACTTCCGGATGGCGATCGCCGGAAAAACGAAGGAGAGCCGGACGAATCCGATCGCGAACAGAACAAGTCCTGCGACCATCAGCACTCCCGCCCACATCACGACCTCGTGGTCAAAGTTTCGCTGCCCATAGCGCACGAGTGCGACCGAGGAGCCGGCAATGATCACTAGCGAGATCACCATCACGGTGGTCGCCAGCAGGTATAGCCATTGAGTCCGCGAGTAGGCGAACGGAGGGTCGGTTGCGATAGCCGGACGGCCATAGATCGCCAGCTTCGACCAGGTTACGGAAAACGGCGTGAACAGAACAAAATGCGCAACCGCCATCAAGGCACTCATTGCATTCTTCGACGCGTCTTCGCGCGCCAGCAGAAAGCTGATCGCACTTACCGCAAGCATCAGCAGAAATGGTACGCCGCCATACTTTACGAGTTCCGGCAGATATTTGAACGGCAACCCCAATGAATCCGCCACGATGGGGAAGACAGGCAGCTCGATCACCGTGAATCGCCGCTGACTGTTTGTTTGCTTATTCACTTTTCACTTTTCACTTTTCGCCGTTCGCCACCGCATGACCAATCGGTTCGATCGTGCACGAGTCTGGCAACGGGATCACGCACTGGCAAGTGAACCCTTACTCGGGCGAGGCAATTTAGGAGAAGGATCCGGGGTCGCTGGGCTTCGCTCGGGATGACGCAGGAAGGCCGCCTCGGTAATCCGAAGATTGCGCAACTGTGTCGATACGCATCAGCAGAGTAAGTCGGTGATGCCATGGGCGACAGCGCCGGATCTAAGCGAATGACATTTTAAATTAACCAATCTAATGACTTTGCCAAGGCTTCCACGAAGTCGCGCAGATGTTCGCTTTGTTACGCAAGATGAACTCGAACCGGCACGTCGATTGCACGAATCCTATTGCCGCCGTGAAAGATGAACTCGAATCGCCTTTAGCCAGCCCGGATTCGTTCCAAGCTCTAATCTCGAGGCTTGGTGAAATCCGCCGGTCGCTGATCGGGCACGAAAGCGAACTTCACAAGCGCGCATCGACTGTCCATCCCGCGTATCGAAAAAGCGCGATCAATTTGATCCATTATCTCGCGCTTAGACGCCAGGATATTCGGACGCTCCAGGACGAACTCGCGGCTCTCGGTCTCTCATCGCTCGGCAGGACAGAAGCCCATGTGATGAGCACGCTGGATGCCGTGCTCGTAGCTCTCCATCATATGGCAGGGCGGCAGATTGAAGCGCCGGCGCCCTCGGAATCTCCGGGCTTTCGCGAGGGCAGGTCGATCCTCGCGGCGAATACCGAGGCGCTGCTCGGTCCTGCGCCGGAGCATCGCGCGGTCCGCATCATGGTGACGATGTCGGCTGAGGCTGCCGATGACTATTCGTTGGTGCGCGACCTCGTTTCCCACGGAATGAACTGCATGAGGATAAACTGCGCGCATGATACCCCGGAAATCTGGGACCGAATGGTCAATCATTTGGAGCGCGCGCGCCAGGAATTGGGTTTGCCCTGCCGTATTCTAATGGATATTGCCGGGCCGAAGCTCCGAACCGGGCCGACAGAGCCGGGGCCCCAGGTGGTCGTGTGGCATCCCGGGCGCGATAGTTTTGGACGCGTGACGGAACCCGCGCGAATCTGGCTTACTGCTGCCCAGCCAGGCCGTCCGGCTCCCCCAGGTGCCGACGCGGCATTGCCCGTGCCAGCGCAATGGCTTGATGATCTCAAACCAGGAGAACGCATTCACTTCAAAGATGCACGCGGGAAACGACGAGTTCTCGAAGTGGTCGGCACTGGCGAGGCCGGGCGATGGGCTCAATGCAGCCAAACCGCGTACGTGACTCCGGAAACAGTTTTGATCCGCGTCGACGTGGGCAGCGACGCAAAGCGCGAAGCGCAGGTCGGAGATTTACCGCGCCGCGACCAAGGAATCCTGCTTCGCAAAGGCGACTTCCTGCTGCTCACGGGTGAACCCATCGTGGGCAAGAGCGCTTCGATCGATTCGGACGGCCGGACGCTCAGTCCGGCGACGATCTCGTGCACGCTGCCGGAGGTTTTCCCGATGGTTCGCGCGGGCGAGAAAGTCTGGTTCGACGACGGCAAGATAGGTGGAATCGTGAGCGAGGTCGAACCTGGCGCGCTTCGCATCGAGATTACCGAGGCCAAAGCAGGCGGGAGTCGCCTCGGCGTCGACAAGGGTATTAATCTGCCCGATACGAGCATCAACCTGCCCGCACTTACGCCGAAAGATCTCGAAGACCTTGAGTTTATCGTTCGACACGCGGACCTGGTCGGGATGTCATTCGTGCGCCATGAGCGCGACATCGTTCAGCTTCAATCGCGACTGCTGGAGCTTGGCGGCGGTCATTTGGGAATCATCCTGAAAATCGAGACGCGCCAGGCCTTCGAGCGTTTGCCTAACCTCATGCTCGCTGCGATGCGGCAGCAACCAGTGGGTATCATGATCGCACGCGGAGATCTGGCGGTAGAGTGCGGCTATGAACGGCTGGCGGAAGTTCAGGAGGAAATTCTGTGGATCTGCGAGGCGGCGCATTTGCCCGTCGTATGGGCTACGCAGGTGCTCGAGTCGCTCGCCAAGAAAGGTCAGGCATCTCGCGCGGAAATTACTGACGCGGCGATGGGAGAACGTGCGGAATGCGTCATGTTGAACAAGGGACCTCACATCGTCGCGGCGGTCAGCGCGCTCGACGACATCCTGCGCCGCATGCAGGACCATCAGTCCAAGAAGTCGTCGCGCCTGCGCTCGCTGCATTTGAGAGCGACGGAAGAATCCGAGAAATTGTAGCCTGACTCGGGCCAGGTAAATTGGCGAGCTTCATGTCGAGGCTCGCGGCCCGCGTTCTGATATTCTAAGCGACGGGGCGACGCACGAACGCGGTTGTTCGTCGTTCGCTTTTCGTTGCATCGCGTGCGCATTTTTATTGCGTAGCTCGCGCGTCAGTCAGCCCGTGGCCGGATCGTCCGGATCGAGAGGCAGGTTTTTTTGAACTTCGTATTTTTTCGCGCGCCTAAGAAGCCGGCAGCCTCTTTCGCGCATATCGACGAGCCGATCCGTGCGGAACTGTTCAGTGTCGAGCGCCTGGAACAGCATGGCGAGACGCTGGCGGTCGCGCAGCGCGTCACGGCCTACCCCGGCCGCGGACGGCCGATGGCGGCTCGGGTGCGCGACAACGCGCGAGTATTGCTCGCGGCGTATCGCGGCATCGCGGCCGCAATCCGCGAGGAACGCGCGATAACGCCCGGCGCGGAGTGGCTGGTCGATAACTTTCATGTCGTCGAAGAGCAGATTCGCGAAATTCGCGACGACCTGCCGCGCGGATTCTATCGGCAACTGCCCAAGCTCGCCGATGGCCCGCTGGAAGGCTATCCGCGCGTTTTCGGGATCGCGTGGGCCTACGTCGCGCATACCGACAGCCACTTCGATACGCAGACGCTCGCCAAGTTCGTGCAGGCTTACCAGCGGGTGCAGCCGCTGACGATCGGCGAGCTATGGGCGGTCGCGATTACGCTTCGGATCGTGCTCGTCGAAAACCTGCGCCGCCTGGCTGAACAGATGGGACACAGCCGTGCCGAACGCCGCCATGCCGACCTGCTGGCGAACCGGCTGCTCGGATCCAACGGCCGCGACGCGGAGCCTGTCGAGGCGGTGTTCAAGGATTTGGGTAAGTCGCCGCTATCGGCGGCCTTCGCGGTGGAGATGGTTCAGCGCCTGCGCGATCAGGATCCCAAGGTGACGCCGGCGCTGCGCTGGCTGGACCAGCGGCTGCTGGCGCAGGGGACCACGGCAGACGAGATCGTCCGTCAGGTGCATCAAGGACAGGGCGCGATGAACGTTACCGTCCGCAACGTCATCACCAGCATGCGCCTGATGTCCGCGGTTGACTGGGCGGATTTTTTCGAGAGCGTGAGCGCGGTCGATGCGGTGCTGCGCGCGGCCAGCGACTTTGCCGCGATGGACTTTGCCACCCGCGATCGCTACCGGCATGCGATCGAAGAACTAGCACGAGGTTCGGGGCACACCGAAATCGAGGTCGCTCAAAGTGCGATTGATTCTGCGCGGGGTGCGGCGTCCGAAGTGCCAAACGGCGACGGCGCCAGGGCGCGTCGCGAGCACCATCCGGGCTACTACCTGATTTCAGAGGGGCGTCACTCTCTGGAAGCGCAACTGGGATTTCGCGCCCCGGTCCGCGACTGGGTAGCTCGCGCCCACGCGGCCGCCGGAATCGCGGGCTACCTCGGCACGATCGCGGTGGTTACCGCGATCATCGTCGCAGTCGCCATGCTTGCCATTGCCGACGCGCAAATCGGTGAATGGCCCCGGTTGATTCTCGCGATGCTCGCGATAATCCCCGCCACCGATGCGGCGGTCGCGATCGTCAATCGTGGCGTCACGACTTTCATCGGCCCCGCGATCATTCCCGCCCTCGAGCTTCACGATGGTGTGCCGCCGAGCCTGCGCACGATGGTCGTGATGCCGACTTTGTTGACCACGCGCGACGAGATCGACGAGCAGATCGAGCGTCTCGAGGTTCATTACCTGGCCAGTTCGGACGGCGAGCTGTACTTCGCGATCCTCTCGGACTGGACCGACTCCGCCACCGAATCCGCGCCCGGCGACGACGACCTGCTCGCTGCCGCCACGGCCGGGATTGCGCGCCTGAACCAACGTCACGGGCCGGGGCCGGGCGGCAAGCGATTTCTGTTGCTCCATCGCCGCCGCATCTGGGACGAAGCCGAAGGTGTGTGGATGGGGTGGGAGCGCAAGCGCGGCAAGCTGCACGAGCTGAATCGGCTGCTGCGCGGCGCGACGGATACGACGTTTACCGCATCGGATCGACATCCGCCGGCGGTTCCCGACGCCATCCGCTACGTGATCACGGTCGACGCTGACACGCGCATCCCGCGCGGCGCCGCCAAGCGGATGGTCGGCAAAATGGCGCATCCGCTGAACGCTCCGCGATTCGACAAGCAATCCGGCCGCGTCGTCGAAGGTCACGCGGTTCTGCAGCCGCGAATCACGGCTGCATTGCCGACCCGCCGCGAGGGTTCGGTTTTCCAGCGCGTCTTTTCCAGCACCAGGGGCATGGATCCGTACGCGTTCGCAGTTTCCGACGTCTACCAGGATCTTCTCGATGAGGGCTCTTACAGCGGCAAAGGAATTTACGATGTGGACATGTTCGAAGACGCGATGGCGGGCCGCGTCCCGGACAATACGCTTCTGAGCCACGATCTTTTCGAAGGAACTTTCGCCCGCTCGGGATTGGTTTCTGACATCGAGCTGGTCGAGGAGTTTCCATCGCGCTACGACGTTGCCGCCGCAAGGCAGCATCGATGGGCCCGCGGCGACTGGCAATTGATCCCGTGGATTCTCGGCCATGGTTCCAGCGCCGCCGCGGCATCGACGGCCCCGCGCGACGCCCGCTCTTCGATCCCGCCGCTCGGGCGCTGGAAAATGATCGACAACCTGCGCCGCACGCTGTCGGCGCCGACGTTGTTGCTGGCATTGATCGCGGGATGGCGGCTCCCCGAACCCGCCGCTTTGATTTGGACCGGGTTCATTGTCGCGACGATCGCGACTGCGCCGATGCTTCCGTTCCTCACCGGAATCATCCCGCGGCGGCGCGATATATCCAAGCGCAGCCATATCCGCGCGGTCGTCACCGATCTGGCGGTCGGGCTCGCGCAGCTCGCGATGATGCTGACCTTGCTTGCGCATCAGGCGTGGCTGATGAGCGACGCAATTTCGCGAACGCTCTACCGCTTGTACGTGAGTCATCGCTTGATGCTCGAGTGGACGACCGCGGCGCAAGCCAAGCGCTCGAGCCGTCTCGACGTTCGCGGCTTTTACGCCATGATGGCCGGTGCCGCGGTGCTCGGCGCGGCTGCCGCGATCTTCGTCGCATTCGCAGGCCGGGGCGGCGGATTAATCGCTGCTCCCTTCGTGATCCTGTGGATGCTGTCGCCGGCCGTCGCGCGATGGGCAAGTCTTCCGCCGCGAATCGAAGGCACCAAGCCGCTCTCGCTCGCCGACACGAAGGCGCTTCGACTGAGCGCGCGGCGCACGTGGCGTTTTTTCGAGAAGTTCGTGACCGCGGAAGACAACATGCTCCCGCCCGACAATTTTCAGGAAGACCCCAAACCCGTGCTGGCTCATCGGACTTCGCCCACCAACCTTGGACTGTATCTGCTCTCGGTCATCGCGGCTCACGATTTCGGCTGGATAGGAACCCATGAAGCCGTCGACCGGCTGGGCACCACGCTCGACACGATGAAGCGCCTGGAGCAGTTCCGCGGGCATTTCTACAACTGGTACGCCACCCGCGATCTGCGGCCGCTGGACCCCAAATACGTATCGTCGGTGGACAGTGGCAATCTCGCGGGCCATCTGATCGCGCTCGGCAACGCATGCCGCGAGATAATCGCGCGGCCGGTTGTGGGTAGCCAATGGCTCAAGGGAATCGAAGACTCGATCGCGCTCGTTCGCGAGGCGCTGGTCCCGCTGGCCGCCGACCGCCGAAGCCTCACTGTCACTCCAAAGCAGCTCCAGGAAGCGCTCGACGCCATGGCGCCGCTTATCCAGTCGCAGCCGCAATCCGTGGTGGAACTCACCGCGTGGCTGGCCGAACTCGGGATTCAGAGCGATTCGATCAGCGACATTGCGCGCGCGTTGACCCTGGAGCGCGCCGACTCCGCCGCCGGCGACGTGCTCGCATGGGCTGAAGCGCTCCGCGCATCCATCCGCAGTCATCGACGCGACGTCGAATTGCTCAAGCCGTGGCCAACTCGCAGTGCTGACGACGCGGCTTTCGACGATCCCGTGTCCCAACTCCATTCGATACCGGCTTTGGGCGATCTGCCGGACCTGTACGATGAGGCGATCGGCGGACTCAAGCGCCACAACGGCGAGCACCCGGCTGATGCCGCCGCCAGCGTGGCTGATGCCGCCGCCGGCGCGATTGGCGCCGCGACGGGATCGATCGACCCGGCGCTCGATGCGCTTGCCGGCGCCCGCGATGCGGCCAAAGCGCTCGAGCGGCGACTGACCGGCGTGGCCGCAACCGCGGGCAAGATGCTCGACGCGATGAAGTTCGACTTCCTGTTCGATCCCGCACGCCAACTGCTGTCGATTGGCTACCGGGTCACGGACGGGAGCCTCGACCCCAACTGCTACGACTTGCTTGCTTCCGAGGCGCGGCTGGCGAGTTTTGTCGCAATCGCCAAGGGGGAAGTACCCGTCAAGCACTGGTTCCGGCTCGGGCGCGCCATGACCCCGGTCGATCGCGGCTCGGCGTTGATTTCATGGTCGGGATCGATGTTCGAGTACCTGATGCCGTCGCTGGTGATGCGCGCGCCGCCCGGCAGCCTGCTCGAGCAAACCAATCGGCTGATCGTTCGCCGGCAGATGAAGTACGGCGCCGAGCTTGGAATGCCGTGGGGTATCTCGGAATCCGCGTACAACGCGCGCGACCTCGAGCTCACCTATCAGTACTCGAACTTCGGGGTGCCCGGACTCGGGCTCAAGCGCGGGCTCAGCGAGAACGCGGTGATCGCACCCTACGCTACCGCGCTGGCGGCGATGGTGGATCCGGAAGCCGCCGCGCATAATTTCTCGCGGCTGTTGACCGCCGGCGGGCTTGGGCATTTCGGCTGGTACGAGGCGCTGGACTACACGCCGTCGCGCGTTCCCGAAGGCGAGAGCGTTGCCATCGTGCGCGCATACATGGCGCATCACCAGGGGATGACGCTGGTGGCGCTTGCCGACGCGCTCAACACCGGCGCGATGCGCAGGCGCTTTCACACCGAACCCATAATCCAGGCCACTGAGCTGCTGCTCCAGGAGCGAACCCCGCGCGACGTCGCGGTGGCGCGCCCGCGTGCCGAAGAGGTCAAGGCGGAAGCCAACGTCCGCGAGAGCACTCCGCCGACGATTCGCCGCTTCCATTCGCCGCACGATCTGGTTCCGCGCACTCATTTGTTATCCAACGGCAAGTACACCGTGATGATCACCGCGGCCGGCTCGGGCTTCAGCCGCTGGCACGACCTGGCGGTGACGCGATGGCATGAGGACGTGACCTGCGATTCGTGGGGGACCTATGTCTTCATCCGCGATGTGAACAGCGGCAAGGTCTGGTCGGCGGGTTTTCAACCAGCCGGCGTCGAGGCGGACAGCTACGAAGTCGAGTTCTCCGAGGATCGGGCGGAAATCGTGCGCCGCGACGGCAGCATAACGACCACGCTCGAAGTCGCAGTGTCGCCCGAAGATGACGCCGAAGTTCGGCGCGTGTCGATTTCCAATCTCGGCAATCGCGTCCGCGAGGTCGAGCTGACCTCGTATGCCGAAATCGTGCTGGCGCCCGAGGCGTCGGACACCGCGCATCCGGCCTTCTCCAAGATGTTCGTGCAGACGGAGTTCGATGCGGAGGTCGGCGCGCTGCTGGCGACGCGGCGGCCTCGCTCGCCCACCGACGCGCCGATCTGGGCGGCGCATCTGGCGGTGGCCGAAGGAGAATCCGTCGGCGAGATACAGTTCGAGACCGACCGCGCGCGGTTTCTTGGGCGCGGGCGCGATGTCCGCGATGCGATTTCGGTGATCGACGGGCGCCCGCTCTCGGACACGGTGGGCACCGTTCTCGATCCGATCTTCAGCGTTCGCCGGCGGCTGCGGATACCGGCGGGAGCGACGGCGCGGGTCGCGTTTTGGACCATCGTCGCGCCGACCCGGGCCGAAGCGCTCGACCTGGTGGACAAGCATCACGACTCGAACGCCTTCGAGCGCGCGGTGACGCTGGCGTGGACGCAGGCGCAAGTGCAACTGCATCACCTGCGGGTCGACGCCGACGAAGCGCATCTCTTTCAGCGCATCGCCAATCGCGTGCTCTACTCGGATCCGACCCTGCGGCCTTCCTCCGACCTGCTCAAGCGCGGCGCCGGCGGACAATCCAAGCTGTGGCCCAGCGGGATTTCCGGCGACCTGCCCATCGTGCTGGTTCGGATCGACGAGGTCGGGGATTTGGAGATCGTGCGCGAGCTGGTCCGCGCCCATGATTACTGGCGGATGAAGCGGCTGTGCGTCGATTTGGTGATCCTGAACGAGCGGCCCCCGTCATACGATCAAGAGTTGCAAATCGCGCTCGAGGCCATGGTTCGGTCCGATCCGGCGCGTTCGTCTTCCGACGGGCAAGGCGCATGCGGAAATGTGTTCGTGCTGCGCTCCGATCTGGTTTCGGTCGAGCTGCGAAACGTTTTGCAGACCGTCGCGCGAGCGGTGCTGCTCAGCCGCCGCGGGACGTTATCCGAGCAAGTCAAACGCCTCGAGATGTTCGAGCCGGCGGCGGCGCCGCCGCGGCGGCGAACCCCCGCGGCAGGCCGGGCGGAGACCTCAGCGCCGCGGCGCGAGCTCGAATTTTTCAACGGCCTGGGCGGGTTTGCGGCCGACGGCCATGAATACGTGACGACTCTCGGCGAGGGACAATGGACGCCGGCGCCGTGGATCAACGTGATCGCAAATCCATCGTTCGGCTTCCAGGTCTCGGTCGAGGGCGCGGGTTACACCTGGGCAATCAACAGCCAGCAGCATCAGATTACCCAGTGGTCAAACGATCCGGTGAGTGACCGTCCCGGCGAGGTGATCTACGTTCACGACCTCGATACCGATGAGCTGTGGGGACCGACCGCGAACCCGATTCGCGAGGATGTCGCGCCGTACGTCGTTCACCACGGCCACGGCTACAGCGTCTTCGAGCACACCGCCCACGGTATATCGCTCGAGCTGACGCAGTACGTGCCGCTGGACGACTCGATCAAGATTTCGCGGCTTAGGATTCGAAATCTTTCGACGCGCGCGCGGCGTTTGTCGATCACCGCGTACGTGGAATGGGTGCTCGGCACTGCGCGCGGCGCATCCGCGCCGTACATCGTGACCGAGATCGAGCCCGAGACCCACGCGGTACTCGCGCGCAACTCCTTCAGCACCGAATACGGAACCCGAATCGCATTCGCAGACTTGAACGGCCAGCAACAGTCGTGGACGGCGGACCGAACCGAGTTTCTCGGCCGCAACGGCACGCTGGACAATCCCGCGGCGCTCGCGGAAGGCAAGCCGCTGTACGCCAGGGCCGGAGCCGCGATCGATCCGTGCGCGGCGCTGCAAACCACCCTGTCGCTGAAATCCAACGCTGTGACCGAGGTCGTTTTCTTTCTCGGCGAGGCGGAAAACAGGGCGGCGGCGATTTCCTCGATTAAAAAATATCGCGGCGCGGACCTCAATTCGGTTTTGTCCGCCGCTGTGCATCGATGGGACGGCCTGCTGAACACAGTTCAGGTAAAGACTCCAGACCGTGCGATGGACGTCATGCTCAATCGATGGCTGCTGTATCAGACCCTGGCGTGCCGCGTCTGGGCTCGATCGGCCTTCTACCAGGCCGGCGGCGCGTACGGCTTTCGCGATCAGCTCCAGGACGTGATGGCGTTGACGGTGGCGCAGCCCGCCACGGCGCGGGAGCAACTGATCCGCGCGGCGGCGCGCCAGTTTGTCGCCGGCGACGTGCAACATTGGTGGCTTCCGCCCGCGGGCCAGGGAGTCCGCACCCGCATCGCCGACGATCGCGTCTGGCTGCCGTTCGCGGTGGCTCATTATATTGAGGTGACGGGCGACTTGGGTATTCTGGACGAAACAGTCCCCTTCCTCGACGGTCCGGAGCTGCATCCCGGCCAGGATGAATCGTTCTTTCAGCCCACGGTCTCCGAGCAGCGCGGCACGATCTTCGAACACTGCGCGCGCGCGCTCGACCATAGCCTCGCGGTTGGCATCCACGGGATCCCGCTGTTCGGGTCGGGCGACTGGAACGATGGCATGAACCACGTCGGCGAGGCGGGCAAGGGCGAGAGCACGTGGCTCGGCTGGTTCCTTTACACGACGCTGCTGGAGTTTGCGCCGTTGGCGGAAATCCGCCGCGAGGAGGCGCGCGCATCGGCGTGGCGGCGCAACGCAACCGCGCTTGCAGGATCGCTGGAGCGCGAAGGATGGGACGGCAACTGGTATCGGCGCGGCTACTTCGACGACGGCACGGCACTCGGCTCGGCTGGCAATCTCGAATGCCGAATCGATTCGATTGCGCAGTCGTGGAGCGTAATCTCCGCCGCCGGAAGTCCGGTCCGCGCTGCTGCCGCGATGGCGGCGGTTGACGAATACCTGGTCCGTCGCGAAGACGGCCTGGTGCTGCTGTTCACCCCGCCGTTCGATCGCACTCCGCAGGACCCCGGATATATCAAGGGCTATCCGCCCGGCATCAGGGAGAACGGCGGCCAATACACGCACGCCGCGCTGTGGTCCGTGATCGCGTTTGCGATGCTCGGTGACGGCGACAAGGCGGGCGAATTGTTCTCGCTATTGAACCCGATCAATCATGCGAACACGCGCGCCGGAATCCATCGCTACAAAGTCGAGCCGTACGTCGCGTGCGCCGACGTGTACTCGATGCCGCCGCACGTCGGGCGGGGAGGATGGACATGGTACACGGGCTCGGCGGGATGGATGTATCGGGCGGGTCTCGAATGGATATTGGGCTTTCGCCTCCACGGCAAAGCGCTACTGATCGATCCCTGCATCCCGAGCAAGTGGCCGGGGTTCGAGATCGTCTATCGATACGGCTCGACCCGATATGAAATAGCGGTCAAAAACCCACGCAGCGTTAGTCGCGGAGTGAGCAGCGTGGAGCTCGACGGCAAGGCGCTCGCCGGGCGCCCGGCGCAAATCGCGCTGGCCGACGACGGCATCACGCATCGAGTGCGGATTGTACTTGGCTGATTGTGCGACGACCGGCGATAGTAAAGTGAGTATTGGAAATATATTCAACTAGTTCGTTCCCTTGAGAACAGTATTCACGATACTAGTATTAATCATTTTGACATTTCGAATTTCTAAATATATTATCAACTGGTCGGAATCGATATAGGATTCGAGGCCGACTCTGATCCAGCCCAACAGTGGCCTTTCCGCTCGCCTTCGACCACGTTCCGCTAGACCATCGCAAATCGTCAAAGCATAAGGCTCGAGGAGATCCGCGCGCGGCGACCCGGTTTCACGGTATTCGTTGCCCATGGAAATAAAATTGATGAAAAACAAACTGAGAAAGACGATTACCTTGTCTGGCGCCATTCTGGTGCTCGCGTTCGCAGCGCCGGCGTTCGCGCAATACGGTCCCGGCTACGCCGGCCCGGGCTACTACGGAGGCCCCGGAGAAGCCGGATGGGGCGCATATGACAATAGTCACGCCTGGCATGGCGCCCGATGGTGGCATCAGCACGACATCATGTGGTTCTACGCCAATCATCCGGAATGGGCCGTGATGGACGCGCTGTGGCTCATCCAGGATGGCGACTACGACAACTACGGCACCTGGCACGATGCCTACTGGTGGCATCAGAACAATCCTGACTTCTTCTACGCCAATCATCCGAATTGGATATCGTGGGATTCGCAGTGGCTTGTTCAGGACGGCGCCTACGACGCCCAGCACAACTGGCATTATGGCCAATGGTGGTACAACCAGAACCCGAGTTGGGTTACCGCAAACCATCCCAACTGGGTTAGCCAACACCAAAACTGGGTGAGTAACACTGAGCCGCAAAACCATCGGGCCGTCATGCGGACGGTGAACGAGGGAACTCAGCCCAGTCGCCCGCAACAGGCCTCCAATCAACCCAAGCAGGTGACTCAGCACAAGGCTGCAACCGACCAGCGGAATCAGGCGAATCGTCAGGATCAAGCGTCGCGCGAACAGCAGACGAAGCCAGCGGCTCGCCAGCAGGCGCAAGTCCAGCAGAAGGACCGTCAACCGCAGGCCACTCAACAACGGCAGCAGGCGCGTCCGCAGCAAGCCGCACATCAGCCGGCGGCCCACCAGCAGCAGTCGTCTCGCCAGCGACCTGAAGAGAACAGGCAAGCGAGTGCGGGTCACGAGGGCGGAGAGCGCGAAGCGAAGAAATAACCGCGGGCGCGATACCGCCTGAACGGGCGTATCGCGCGATACTCAGATCGAATGGCCTCGCCGGTCCTTACGCCGGCGAGGCCGCTTCATGTCAACTGCAGATAGAAAATCGGCAACGCCGCTCCACTCATAGCGGCGATTGACCGGAGCGACCTATGTCGCTTAGCGGCGGGTGAGCTTGTCGACCTCGGCCAGTTCCTCGGCGGACAATTTCCAATTTCCCGCCTTCACATTCTGGGTGACCTGCTCGGGGCTGGTCGCGCCGGAAATTACGCTGGAAACCTCCGGCTGCGACGCGAGCCATCCCACGGCGAGCTCGAGCATCGTGTGCTCGTGGCTGCTCGCGAATTTCTCGAGCCGTTCGAGCGTCGCGAAATTTTCGTCGGTGAGGGCCTGCTGCGCCATCCGTTGCACTAGAGAAAGCCGCGTGCCCTTTGGCGGCTCGGCGCCGCGCCGGTATTTCCCGGTCAGAAATCCGCTAGCCAGTGGAAAGTAAGGCAGGATACCTACTCCGAACTGGCGGCATGCGGGGACGAGCTCGCGCTCGATGCGGCGGTCGAGCAAGTTGTACTGGTTTTGCGCGGAGATGTACGAGGCAAGTCCGCGGCTGCGCGATATCCAGAGCGCATCGACGGTTTGCCACGCGGCGAAGTTGCTGCATCCTATATAGCGGACCTTGCCGGCGCGAACGAGATCGTTCAGCGCCTCGAGCGTTTCCTGTTGCGGCGTCTCCGCGTCCGGGGCGTGAATCTGATAGAGATCGATATAGTCAGTGCCCAGCCGTTTAAGGCTCGCCTCGGCGGCTGCGATGATGTAGCGGTACGACGCGCCGCGCAGATAGGGACCGTCGCCCATCGCCATGCCGAATTTGGTCGCGACGACGACCTCGCGACGGCGATCTCCGAGCGCCTTGCCAAGCAGCTCTTCGGAGCCGCCGCGATTGCCGTATATGTCGGCGGTGTCGAACAGCGTGATGCCGTCGTCGAGCGCCTGATGCACCACGGCGCGCGTCTGCTCCGCGTCGCATCGCATGCCAAAGTTGTTGCATCCCAGTCCGACGGCCGAAACCTTGAGTCCCGAGTTGCCGAGCTTGCGATATTCCACGATTGCTCCTTTCGGCGTGCGGCTTCAGCATCCCGCCAACCGCGGCCGCTTGCGGCTATTCGATTCCGTAGCGCCGGCGCTTGCGCCACAGCGTCGTGACGTTGATGCCGAGCGTGTCGGCGGCTTCTTCGAGCGTGGCGCTGGCGGCGAGCACGCGCGCGATGTGGCCGCGCTCGACTTCATCGAGGCTGGCAGCGTTGGGGATGCCGGTGAGCGCCTCGGGCGAATCGTGAAACAGGGAATCGGGCAGGTCATCGGGGGCGATCGTCTCGCCGTGCATCAGGACGGTGCCGCGCTCGATCGCGTTGCGAAGTTCGCGCACATTTCCGGGCCATCGATAGCGCGTGAGCGCCGCGGTCGCTCCGGGTGAAAATGCCAGGCCGGGATGCGAATTGCGCACGGCGGCGACGCTCAGCAGCCATTGCGCCAGCGGCAGAATATCCTCGCGGCGTTCGCGCAACGGAGGCACGCGAAGGGTGATGACGTTGAGGCGGTAATAGAGATCCTCGCGAAAGTGATGCGTGGCGACTTCGGACTCGAGGTCGCGATTGGACGCGGCGATTATTCGCGCATCGACGTGAATCGTGCGTTCGCCGCCGACGCGCTCGAAGTTCTGATCCTGCAGAAAGCGCAGGAACTTGGTCTGCAGCGTCGGCGTCAAGTCGGCAATCTCGTCGAGGAAAACGGTCCCGCCGTTGGCCGCCTCGAGCCGCCCGGGCTTGTCCTTGACCGCGCCGGTGAACGCACCGCGGACGTGCCCGAACAACTCGCTCTCGAGAAGTTCTTCCGAGAGCGTGGTGCAATTGACGATGACGAACGGCTTGCTCTGGCGCCGGCTCCATCGATGGATCTGCCGCGCGATAACGTTCTTGCCGGTGCCGCTCTCACCGGTGAGCAGAATAGTCGCGTCGCTGGCGGCGGCCTGACGGGCAGTTTCGAGCAGGTGTTGCATCGCGGGGCTGCGCGAGTCGAGCAACGGCTCCTCATCGATGGCGCTGCGCAGTACGCGATTTTCCACCTGAAGCACCCCGACGTGCAGCGCCCGATCGACGGTGTGCTGAATCTGTTCGAGCGAGAACGGCTTGGTGACGTAATCGTAAGCGCCGGACTTCATCGCCTCGACGGCATTTTCAACGGTCGCATAAGCAGTCATCAGAATTACCAGGCACTCGGGGGCGCGCCGCTTGATCTCGCGCAGCAGTTCCAGCCCGCTCATCTCGGCCATCCGGTAGTCGGTCAGAACCAGATCGAACTGCGTCTCGGCAAGCAGAGCCACGGCCTGCTCGCCGTTCTCGGCCGCGCGAACCTCGTGGCCAAGCGACTCGAAAAATGAGACGAGACTTCGGCGGATATTGCGCTCGTCATCGACGATGAGCAGCTTGGCCATCAAATCTCCTGCGCGGCGGGAATTTCCACGATGAATCGGGAGCCGTGAGAGTTGGCGTTCTCGACGAAAATCCTGCCGCCATGGGCCTCGACGATTTCCTTGACGATCGACAGACCCAGCCCGGCCGATCCCCTTTCGAGCCCGCCAGAACCGTACTGCACGAAACGCTCGAAAATATAGTCTTTCAGCTCGGGCGGAATTCCGGGCCCCGAGTCGGTGACTTCCAGCCGCGTGGCCTGCTTGGCGGCGAGCGTCGAGACTGTGATAGTTCCGCCAGCCGGGGTGTAGCGCAGCGCGTTGCCGAGCAAGTTTGAAATCACCCACGAGAGCTTGACCGGGTCACCAATGATCTCGGGCACCGCTCCGATGTGCTCCTGGATCTCGACGTGCTTCTCGCGCGCCTGGATTGCGAAGCGCCTGGTCACGTCGGCCGCCAGCCGGGCAAGATCGAGACGCTCTTGCTGGACGGCGATCGCGGGGATCTCGCCGCGCGCGAGGTTGAGCAGGTTGTCGGTAAGCTGACGCATCCGCGTGCATTCTTCCAGGATCACCTGCAGCAGTTCGCTGCTCTTCGGATTTGAATCCGGCATCTCGCGGCTCAGCAGCTCCGCCGACAGCGCCAGCGAGGTGAGCGGGGTCCTGAGTTCGTGCGACAGGGTGGCGACCAGGTTGGTGCGGGCGCGATCCTGATCGCGGATGTAGGTCACGTCCTGCAGAATCAACAGCGTGCCGAGCGACTTGCCGACCGTATGATGAAGCGGGACAGCCTTCAGCACGTAGGAATGAGCGCGGCCGCGGACGTGAAGTTCGATTTCAGTGCGCTGGCCGGCCGGCCCGGCCCTCTGCAGTGTGCGCAGCGCATCGCGAACGCGGAGGTAATGAGGATGGTTGCTGCTGAGATCGTCGAACGGACTGCCCAGTGCGTCCTGAAGATCGACGCCGAGGATCAGCGACGCGATCTCATTTATGTGCGCAACGATTCCTTCCGTGTCGATTAGCACGACCCCGTCTTCGAGGCTCTCGATGATCGCTTCGGTCTTGCTCTTTTCGTAAACCAGCCGCTCGACGTTGAGCTTGTCGTACTGCTCGAGTCGCTCGGCCATCTGGTTGAACTCGCGCGCGACCGCCTCGAGCTCGGCCAGCGGCTGAGGGCCAAGCCGCACCTGCGACTTGCGCTGACTGATTCCGCGCAGCCGCTCGGCAAGTTCCGTGAGTGGGTTTGAGAGCCGCCAGCCCAGCCCCCACGAGACGGCGGCGCCCACCAGCAGCACCAGCGCAAGCCCGCCGGCGAATTCGTACGCGAGCCGCCGGCCCAGCCTTACCGAGCGGCTATCGGCGCGAAACATCGCGACCCTGTTCATCGCGATCAGATCGTCGAGGCGGCCGTTCAACTCGGCGAATTCGCGATCGTGAAACGCGCCGGGCGGCGCGGCGGCGATGCCGGCAAACAGATGGTTGCCCCGCCGGGCGATATCGGCGGCGAGTTCAGGCTCGCCGCTTTCAGTAAGGTTGTGATTCTCGACGTCGATCCACTGCATGAAATTTTGCCGCGCACTGGGCAGGACGTCCCTGGCTTTGCCGTCGCGCTCGGCGACCTGCAGCGTCGTGAGCGCGGCGTGCATGTTCTGTGCGGCCTCGATGCTGATGTAGTTGCGATAGAGGGTCTCGCGGATTGCCCCGCCAAGCGAGTAGACCCGCGGCAGCGTGTAGAGTCCCAGCACAACGACCAACGCCAGCATCAGCAAGGTACCGTTGCGAATTTGGCGTTGCAGCGACGGCGCGCTCATCGCGGTTCCTCCCGTTCTTCGGTCGCGACGATTTCCACGTCGAGGTCGCGCGCCTCCGCAACCAGCTGCGCCGGCACGTCGCCCTTGAGCCACCGGCGCCATCGCGGCTGATGGGTCCGGCCGACGATTAGCTTGGTCACGCCCTTGTCGTGCGCGAAGTCGATCAACGCCTTGACCACATTGTCGGACTTGAGCCACACGGTCTCTGCGCCGAGGTCGCTGGCCACATTGATGTTGTTGAGCAGCGCGACGAAATCGCTGGTGCCGATATTTTTCACCGACTCGGCGGGCGTCTCGATATGCACCGCGAACCATTCGGCGTTGAGCTGTCCGGCGATGCGCGAAGCCTTGCGCAGCAGCTGTCCGGTGTCGGCGGCGTTGGACGAGATTCCGACCATGATGCGCTCGATCACGTTCGCGTGGCGGCCGCCCTCGCGCTTGAGCGCTTCGCGATCGACGCGCTGGCGGTCCAGACTGCGCGCGACCTCGCGCAGCGCCAGTTCACGCAGCGAGGCAAGATTGCTCGGTTTGAAAAAATTCTTCAGCGCATTTTCGATCTGCTCTTGCGGGTAAATCTTCCCCTCGCGCAGTCGTTCGCGCAGCGCCTCCATCGGCATATCGATGTCAACGATTTGATCGGCGCGCGCAAGGAACGAATCGGGTACCGTCTCGCGCACGTCGATGCCGGTGAGGCGCCTCATCACCGCGTTGAGACTTTCGACGTGCTGGATGTTCATGGCGGTAATCACGTTGATGCCGGTCGTGACGATCTGCTCGACGTCCTGGTAGCGCTTTTCGTGGTTGGAGCCGGGGACGTTGGTATGCGCGAGCTCATCGACGATAACAACCTCGGGCTTGCGCGCGATGATCGCATCGACGTCCATCTCTTCCAGCGTAACGTCGCGGTATGAAATCTTGCGGCGCGCAACGATCTCGAGGTTGCCGATCCGCTCTTCCGTCTCGCGGCGGTTGTGCGTTTCAACGAAGCCAAGCACGACATCCACTCCCCGATCGCGGAGCTGATGCGCCTCCTCGAGCATCCTGTATGTTTTGCCTACGCCCGCGGCGGCGCCGATATAGATTTTGAGCCGTCCCCGTTGAGTTTGGGGCACAAGATCGAGAAAAGCTTCGGGCTCAGGCCTTTTTTCATCGTCCATTCAAGTCGCGGGAGTTGCTCAGCCATGACTTCCCGCGGCGCGATCGAGCGCCAGGTTCAGCAGCAGGACGTTTACGCCCGGCTCACCGAAGATTCCCGCCGATCGCGGCCGCGTGTTCTCGGCAATCAACTGCCGGACCTGATCTTCGCTTATGCCGCGCGCGTGGGCAACACGCGCCACCTGAAGGTCGGCGGCGGCGGGACTTATCTCGGGATCGAGGCCGCTGCCTGAAGCCGTCACCAGGTCCACCGGAACCTGGCGCGGATTGGCGGCGGGGTTGCTCTCGATGAAACTCTTCAGCCGCAACTTGACCGCGTCGATCAGCGCCTTGTTGGTGGGCCCGAGATTCGAGCCGCTCGAGTTGGCGGCGTCGTAGCCCTTGTCACCCGCGGCGGAAGGCCGGCTCTGAAAATAGCGGGGCGACGAAAAATTCTGGCCGATGAGGCTAGAGCCGACGACCTTGTTGCCCGCAACGATCAGGCTGCCGCCTGCCTGGGCCGGGAAAATCGTTTGCGCAATGCCCCATACTGCCAGCGGATAGACGATGCCGGTGAGTACGGTGAGCACGGTAGTCGCAACGAGTGCCGTTATGAAGTTTCGCACGGATTTGACCTCAGGCGAGATGGAGCGCCGTGACTATGATGTCGATGGCCTTGATAAAGATGAACGGAATGATCACGCCACCGACGCCATAGATAAAAAGGTTGCGGGTTAGAATGGCGGCCGCGCCGACCGGACGGTAGCGCACGCCGCGCAGCGCCAGCGGAATCAGCGCGACGATGATCAGCGCGTTGAAAATTACCGCCGACAGAATCGCGCTCTGCGGCGTCGCCAGATGCATCACGTTGAGCCGCTGCAGCTGGGGATATTCGACGATGAACAGCGCCGGGATGATAGCGAAGTACTTGGCGACGTCGTTGGCGATCGAAAACGTCGTCAAGGCGCCGCGCGTCATCAGGAGTTGCTTGCCGATCTCGACGACTTCCATCACCTTGGTCGGATTCGAGTCGAGGTCGATCATGTTGCCGGCCTCGCGCGCGGCCTGGGTGCCCGCGTTCATCGCGATCCCGACGTCGGCCTGCGCGAGCGCGGGTGCATCGTTGGTGCCGTCGCCAATCATGGCCACCAGTTTGCCCTGGTTCTGCTCCTCGCGAATCAGGCGCAGCTTGGTTTCGGGAGTGGCTTCGGCCAGGAAGTCGTCCACCCCCGACTCCTTGGCTATCGCCGCGGCGGTCAGCGGGTTGTCGCCGGTAATCATGACGGTGCGCAAACCCATCGCACGCAGCCGCTCGAAGCGCTCGCGGATTCCTTCCTTGACCATGTCCTTGAGATAAATCACGCCGAGCGCCTTGGACTCGTCCGCGACGACCAATGGAGTCCCACCGCTGCGCGCGATGCGCTCGACGATCGCCTTCAAGTCCGTCGGCGGCGTGCCGCGATTTTCCTGGACGAAACGTATGATTTGGTCGGCAGCGCCTTTGCGGATTCGACGCCCGCCGATGTCAACGCCGCTCATCCTGGTCTGCGCGGAAAACGGTATGAAGGTGGCGCCGTCCTCGCCGAGTTCGCGGCCGCGCAGGTTGTATTCGCGTTTGGCCAGCACGACGATCGAGCGTCCTTCGGGAGTCTCGTCGGCCAACGATGCGAGTTGCGCGGCCTCGGCGAGTTCGCGCTTATCCACGCCCTGCACCGGGATGAACTCCGCCGCCATCCTGTTTCCGAGTGTGATGGTTCCGGTCTTGTCGAGCAGCAGGGTATCGACGTCGCCGGCTGCTTCAACCGAGCGGCCCGACATCGCGAGCACGTTGTGCTGCACCAGGCGATCCATCCCGGCGATTCCGATCGCCGAGAGCAATCCGCCGATGGTCGTCGGTATCAGGCATACCAGCAGCGCCACCAGCACCGGCAGCGCCAGCCGCGTGCCGCCATACAGCCCGAACGGGTAGAGCGTAACGACGACGAGCAGGAAAACGATCGTGAGGCCGGACAGCAGAATGCTGAGAGCGATTTCGTTGGGCGTTTTCTGACGCTGCGCGCCCTCGACCAGCGCGATCATGCGGTCCAGGAAGGTCTCGCCCGGGTTGGCGGTGATCTTCACCTTGATCCAGTCGGAGATCACCGTGGTCCCGCCCGTGACGCCGCTGCGATCGCCGCCGCTTTCGCGAATCACGGGTGCGGATTCGCCGGTGATGGCGGCCTCATTGACCGCGGCGATGCCCTCGATGACTTCGCCGTCGCCCGGAATGACGTCGTTGGCGGCGACCATTACGACGTCACCGCGCCGGAGCTGCGCGGCCGGCACGAGTTTCGTCTGGCTGCCTTCGATGATCAATTTGGCCTGGGTTTCGGTGCGAGTCTTGCGCAGGTTGTCGGCCTGCGCCTTGCCGCGGCCTTCCGCCATTGCTTCGGCGAAATTTGCGAACAGCACGGTGAACCACAGCCACAGGGCGATTTGAAATTCGAACCCGGCCAGCGCCATCCGATGAGCCAGCAGGTCGCGAAGCAGCGTGAACATCACCAGCACGCTGGTGACCTCGACGACGAACATCACCGGATTCCTGATCATCAGGCGCGGATCGAGCTTGATGAACGATTCGATCGACGCGCGCGAGACGATTTCGCGATTCCAAAGTGCGGGAGCCTTACGATCACTCATGGTTGAAACACCAGACCTAGAAGAGTTTCCCGGACATCATCAGCAGTTGCTCGACGATCGGTCCGAGCGCGACGGCGCAGAAGAATGTCAACGCGCCGACGATCACGATTACGCCAATCAGCAGGAACACGAACGGGATGCCGTCGGTCGGGAAAGTCCCGGCGCTGGCGGCAGTGGATTTCTTGGCCGCGACCGAGCCCGCGATCGCAAGCGCCGGGATCGCCATCATGAACCTGCCGAGCAGCATCACGATCGCGATCGACACGTTGTAGAAGGGCACGTTCGCGTTGATCCCGCCGAATGCGGAGCCGTTGTTCGCGCCCGCTTCGGTGTATGCGTACAGGATTTGCGAGAAGCCATGAGGCCCCGGATTGGAAATGCTCGACAGGCCCGCGGGCAAGACGGCCGCCAGCGCCGTCGGTATCAGGATGACGGTGGGAAAGATGAGCACGTAGAGCATCGCGAGCTTCATTTCCCGCGCCTCGATTTTCTTGCCCAGGTACTCGGGTGTCCGCCCCACCATCAGACCCGCGATGAACACCGCCAGCACGGCCATCACGATGATTCCATAAAGGCCCGAGCCGACGCCGCCGAAGATCACCTCCCCGAGCTGCATGTTGACCATCGGCACCATCCCGCCAAGTGGTGTAAAGCTGTCGTGCATCGCGTTGACGGCGCCGCACGAGGTGTCGGTGGTAACGGTCGCCCACAGCGCGGATTCGACGATTCCGAAGCGGACTTCCTTGCCCTCCATGTTACCGCCGCTTTGCGCAGCAGAGGCAATTTCATCGATTCCAATCGCGCTGATTTGTGGATTGCCGCGTTGCTCGGCCCAAATGGCTGTGGTCGCGCCGCCGAGAAACAGAATCGCCATCACTGCGAACAGTGCCCATCCCTGGCGCCGGTCACCGACCATCTTGCCGAAGGTGTGGGTCAGGCCCGCGCCGATCGAGAAGATCGCGAGCATCTCGATGAGGTTCGTCAGCGGCGTCGGATTCTCGTACGGATGCGCCGAGTTGACGTTCATGAAGCCGCCGCCGTTGGTGCCGAGTTCCTTGATTATTTCCTGGGACGCCACCGGCCCTTCGGCGATCGTTTGCGAAGCGCCCTCGAGCGTCGTCGCATTGACATACGGACTTAGGTTGTCCGGCACACCCTGCCAAACGAGCACCAGCGCGAAGATGAGAGAGATCGGGATCAGCACCCACAGCGTCGCGCGGGTGAGATCGACCCAGAAGTTACCGATCGTCTTCGCGCTGCGGCGCGCGAATCCGCGAATCACCGCCGCCGCCATCGCGATTCCAGCCGCCGCCGAGAGAAAGTTGTGCGACGTCAGCCCGACCATCTGCGTCAGATAACTCAGCGTCTGCTCGCCCGAGTATGCTTGCCAGTTGGTATTGGTCACAAAGCTTGCGGCGGTGTTGAACGCAAGTCCCGGCGGCACCCCGGCGAGTCCCTGCGGATTCAGCGGCAGGTAGTACTGGAGCCGCTGCACCGCGTACAGGAAGATCATCGAGATCAGGCTGAACGCGAGCATCGACACCGCGTATCCCGCCCAGCCCATCTCGACGCCTGGGCTTATCCCGCAGAGCTTGTAAATCAATTTCTCGATTGGCGAGAGCACCGGGTCCAGAAAGGTGCGCTCGTTCGAGAACACTCGCGCCATGTACAAGCCCAATGGCACGCTGATCGCCGCGACGATCAAGAAAAAAACAATGACCTGGATAACCGAATTGAATAGCATGTAGGTATGTACCGGCTAGTGCGGTTCAGAATCGTTCGGGACGCAGCAACGCGTAAATCAGGTAAGCACCCAGCAACACGGCGCATACCCCTCCAAGAATCGTTTCAACCGGGCTCATAAGGAGTCGCACCCCCAAACGTAGGCGATCGCGATCGCAAAAAACGCGATGCCGCCGAGAATTGAAATCAAATCCCACATAATGTTTCTCGACTTAGTAAAGTTTAATGCGGCTTGTTAGTGTGGACACAATTCGGAGCGACGAGAGCGTTCCCGCGGTAACCAAGCAGCATGGCCGTCCGGTCCGTCTAGTACTTTGATCGCAAACATATGGCGCATCGTCGCTACTACGGTCTGTTTCATTTAAGCGGCTACCCTCCGTCGCATCTCTTGCGACACGATTATCAGCACCGCACGTGCCAATGCAGAAACTCAAATTTCGCAAGGCTTTTTGCATCCATCAATCGCATGACATTTCAAAATGCATCATGCTTTTCAATGCAAACTTCATCGAAATTGCCGAAACGCACCGATGCGTCGCCCAGCGTTCTCTCACGGGTTCGCTTCCTGCTGTCCCGGATGAATCCCCGCTCGTTGGGGCGTGAACAAAATACAAGCGATCATGAAAATCGCGATGATTAAAGAAGAACTGATGCGGCTGAGATTGAAGCCGCCATCCGCATGCGGCTTGGTCAGGAGATCGCCGAGCGTCGCGCCGAGCGGGCGGGTCAGGATAAACGCCATCCAGAACAACAATGTGTGCGACGTCCTGGTATAAAAGTATGCGGCTGCGACCAGCACCAGCGCGCCGGCAAAAACCAGCGCCCCTCCTGCGAATCCGAGTCCGGAATCGTCGGCTAGAAAGTCGCCAAGGGCGGTACCCAGCGTGTTGGAGAATAGAATCGTCGTCCAGTAGAACATTTCGACTTTGGGCGACGTGATGTTGTTGACGGACACAGAGCCCATGGTGAACCGCCATATCCCAAGAACCAGCATCAACATCGTGAAGAGGGTCAGCGAACCTCCGGTGTAACCGATTCCGAGAGAACGATCCGCATAGTCCGCCATCGTTGTGCCCACGGTGGTAGTTGCGACGATAACGGCCCAATACAGAAATGGATGGAAGGATTTCGAGGTGACCTGAGCTGCGACGGTGGCAATAAAGAAGCTGAAGAAAATGGCGGTGCCGATCACGTACCCCAGATGCATCGTCATGGATACCGCATCGGCGGCTGTTTCACCCATCGTAGTTGCGGCGATCTTGATGACCCAGAAAGCCAGGGTAACTTCTGGCACCTTGTTCAAACTGATCTCGGTAACCCTGCTCATGCTATCGTCTCTCCGCGCAGCGGCTGGTAGTCAGGTCCCGCCAACACCACCATCGATTAGCCAAAACTCTCTTGTCAGCTACGGGGACTCGGATTGCGACGTCAGAGATTTATCTGCTGGTTTCTGTGCCGCTTGACGTACCAGCATGGGCTGTAACCGAGGTGCGGGAAAATCGATTTAACGCAGGTCTGAGTCTCAGGCTCGCCCGGTTCGAACTCGGTCTTACCGCTCTTCTGAGGTACCGCGTAATACTTGTTGATCTGCACGGTTCCGAAAGGCTCTCGGCTCGCGGGAATTCGATACTTAACTGAAATAAATTCGCCCGCATAGTAGATACACACTAGCACTACTACTGCTGTGGCTATTCGTTTGAGTAATAGTGCCACAAAGGCCCGGAATTCTTCGCTCTGCTCAGAATGACAAAGTGAGATCCGGGATTCTTCGCGTCGCTCAGAATGACGATGCGGCTAGCCGACCTGGCTGCCGACCACCGACACAAAGCTGACGCATCGGCCCGGCGCGCCGCCTAAGTTGTGCGTCAGTCCGACTTTCGGATTCTTGATCTGACGCGGTCCAGCCTCACCGCGCATCTGCAGCCACATCTCGTACATCATCCGCAGGCCCGACGCGCCGATCGGATGGCCGAACGACTTGAGACCGCCGTCCGGATTAACCGGCAGCTTGCCTTCGAGATCGAAAAACCCGTCCATCACGTCCTGCCATGCGGTCCCGCGCGGGCTGAAGCCGAGATCCTCATAGAGCACGAGTTCGGTGGGCGTGAAGCAGTCGTGGACCTCGGCCATGCTGATTTGTTCGCGAGGATTGGTGATGCCGGCCTGCGCGTAGGCGTCTTTGGCGGTGGCGACGACTTCGCGGAAGGTCGTGAAATCGTAGTCCTGCGACAGCGGTCCTTCCGCGGGCCCCGCGATGAACGAGAGCGCCTTTATATAGATGGGATTCTTGCAGTACTTGTGCGCGTCCTCGGCGCGGACGACGATCGCCGCCGCGGAGCCGTCGGACACGCCCGAGCAATCCATGATTCCGAGCGGGTCGGCAATCTTGGGCGAGTTCTTGATTGCCTCGAGCGACACTTCCTTCTGGAACTGCGCCTTGGGATTTTTCGCGCCGTTCTTGTGATTCTTCCACGCGATGCGCGTCAGCACGTCCTTGCCCTTGTCGGGGTCGAGTCCGTACTTCTTGAAATAGGCAGGCGCCAGCAGCGAGAACGACGCGGGCGCTGTCATGCTGCCCTGGGTGCCGTCGTTGGGCGGATTGTTGATCACCAATCCCGAGTAGCCGGAGTCCTTGAGCTTCTCGACGCCGATCGCCATCGCAATGTCGAACGCGCCCGACGCAACCGCATAGCACGCCTGCCGCAGCGCCTCCGATCCCGTCGCGCACATGTTCTCGACGCGAGTGACCGGCTTGTACTGAATCTTGAGCGGCTCGGAGAGCGTCAGACCCGAGATTCCCGACCCCATGGTGCCGAGCCAGTACGCATCGATGTCGTTGGGCTCGACGCCCGCCGATTCATAGGCTTGGTACGCGGCATCCACCAGCAGGTCTTCGGTCCCCTTGTCCCAATGCTCGCCGAACTTGGTGCATCCCATCCCGACGATCGCGACGCGGTCCTTGATTCCTTTGCTAGCCATTGATGGTTCTCCTCGGCGTTAACGCCTGGGGCGCGCTTTCCAGAAATAGTTGTTGACGCCGTCGGCGGTAAAGAGCCGTCGAAACGTCATTTCGACTTCGTCGCCGATCGCGACCTTGTCGGGTTCGCAGTCGGTCATCTCGCACAGGAAGCGGCCGCCGCCGGCGAAGTCAAGCACGACGTTAACAGTCGGCGGATTCAGAGAATAGGCGAGGCGATCGATGGCGTAGGTGGCGATTTTCGCGGTGCGGTCGGCGAATCCATAGGGTTCCATCTTGCCGCGCTGATGGCATTTCACGCAGACCAGCTGCGGCGGAAGCTGCGGAGTCCCGCAGTTGGTGCATCGCGAACCGATGAATCCGAACTTCCACTTCTCCGAGCGCATCATCGGTGGTCCCGCCGGACGGTCGGGATCCGGGCGTCGCGGCGGCTCGGTGGGCAGAATTTCGCGCCACTTGAGATAGTTGGCGTAAGACACGTCGCCCTTGGACTCGATCATGCGGCCGACAGAATGCACCGGCTTGAAGCCGGCGTTGGCCGGCGTGACGCGCAGCAAGATCGCATCGGCACCGTCGGCCACCGTCGCGACGAGTATCCTGTCGCCCGGCTTTGCCGATGGCAGCGCGGCCGCGAGCATCAGGCCCGCGTGCGCGGCGCCGGTTTGCCCCACGGTCAAAGCAAATGAATCTGAGAATTTGGCGGGATCGATTTTGAGCGCTCGCGCGATTTCCTCGGCCGCACGAGCGTTGGGCGCGTCGAGGATTACCTTCGACAGATCGCCCGGCGCGACTTTCGCCTTCTCCAGCACGTTCTTGATCACCGTGCCGAGCAGCGGAGAATGCGCCTGCGTCAGCGTGAAGCGCTCTTCCCACGAATGCGAAAAACGCTCGCCCTGTGCTCGCCAGCTGTCCAGGAACTCGCGCGTCAGCGAGGCGCTGGCCTCGATTTCGGCGATCACGCGCTCCGCACCGAGCACGAAAGCGACCGCACCGTCGCCGGTCGTCTGCTCGGCCTTGCCCTCGGGCGCTGCCAGCCGGCAATCACCGATGGCGACGAGCGCGCGCCTGGCGCCGCCGCCGATCGCATCGGCGCCTTGCAGCAGCGCAGACAATCCGGCGCGGACCGAGCCGGTCATATCCGACGCGCGAATTTCCGCCGGCAGCATCGCGGCTGCGCCGATCACCGCGGCGCTGAGTTTTTCCGCATAGGGCGGCGTCGTGGTTGCAAAGATGAGCGCCTGCACATCGCCAGGCGGCGCGGCTTTCAGCGCATCGCGAGCCGCCTCGACCGCCATCGATACGCTGTCTTCGTCGAAGCTCGCGATTGCGCGCTCGCCCTTGCCGGCGGGCGTGCCCAGGACGGCGGCGATCGCGGAGCGCTTGAGGCGTCGGTACGGAACGTATGAACCGTAAGAAACAATTCCAGCCATGACGGGCATTAAAGGCCGAGTCTGGCCACGCCGTCAACTCAAGCCGGCGCTCGGGCGCCGGGCGGCTATGAGCCGCACTTGCGCATCGCTCGACTTGAACCGGCGCGTACGCCGTGGGAGCCATCGCGACGCGACCGCGTGCGTAACGCATTCGTAACAATAGCTGCAATTTTAATGGCGCGATCGCGCTGCATGCAGTCGCTCCGCTGCTTCTCATCGACGAGCCAGCTTGAGCGATGGTCTCTATGCAAATGGCCGAGGTTTCGCGACTCGCTGCTAACTTTTTGCGAATCGCAAATGATAAAGACTGCGCCTATCGAAAATAGTCCAATGAAATGAACGCTTGGGTCTTTGGCATCAGCCTTGCTCTCCCCCTGCTGACGGCGAATTTTACGGGAGGTGAGGAAAATGGCTGCTACCACGGCTAATCAGAGACTCGCAGGCTTTCAGCAGGTAAGGGAGCAGACCGAGACTGTCGCTGCCAATCGTATTGCGCAAAACAGTTTGCTCAGCGAATTGCCCGGCGCGGCGTTCGCATTCCTGACGCTGGCGTACATCGTTCTCTCGTTTGTGGGCCTCTAAATCGACGCATCGCATACCACGCACGGGAGGAATTCGGTCGAGCGAATCGACTTCGATCGGTTTCCCGAAGCGTTCTTGAGTTACTTCCTCGACAGATGCGCGCGTTGCGGCACGAACGCATGAGCGACTTGCACGTGCGCTCGGCAAGGCGAAGGACAATCGACCTGAAATCGCGCGCTGTCGGATCGATCGCGGGATCCGCGCGCGCGAAAGCGAGTTCGGAACATGATCATGATGATGGAAGCAGTATCTTTGCTGGCGGGAGTGGTAATTGCGATTGTGATAGTGGTAGGCCCCGCCAAGCCCTTATACAAGAGACCAAAGGCTGAGCGGTAACCCCGCTCGGCCATACCCGCATCCGGCGCTGACGCCGCAAGCGACTTTCCCCATCTGCGGGGCGGAGTGCGAATTGTTTTCGTGGGTCCGCCCCCTCTCGTTTTTTTTCGCGCCGCAATCTAAACTCGCGCCTGCCCGGGAGGTACGAGATGAAGCGAATTACGCTCAACCTGATTGCTTTCGCGTGCGCGATTGCGGCGCCGCATCTCGCCTGCGCGCAGGCGACTTGTCCTCCCACCCTCGCCGTCGAACAGAAAACGTCGGCGCCGGCTCCGAACTGGACCGTTACTTTCTCCGGCTACAATACCGCGATTGCGGGCGTCACTATCTTCGAGGGTCCGCCCGCCGAGCAGGCTTCGCTCGTGCCCGACAGCGAGCAAACGACCGATGCCATGGTCTTCCAAACCTGGAAATTGGCGAAAAGTGATCGCGGTTACTGGCTGCAGTGCGAGTATGCGAACACCACGGCACAGATCTACCAGCGCTTGCCGGTGAATGTCTCGCGATGCGATGTAGCCTACGAGCGCAACGTTCGCTTCGGCGGCGAGGGCCGCCGTGTAGTCAAGAGCGTGAACTGCGAATAGCCAATCGACTGACGATCTTATTACTCTCTGAATAGTATATCGCGATACATGCGCTAATGACGCGCATGCTCTATTGAGTAATCCTTTCTATAGTTTCCGTCCGGCTACTGCCTATTCTTTACTTCTCAAGCGCGGCCTTTTCCGCGGATTTTTTTTCATCCGCCGAATTTGCGCGCGCGGTGACCAGCGCCGCCATCGCGGCGAAACGCTCCTGCCCGACTGCGATGAACAGTCCCTCGGCTTCTGCCGTCAGCAGACCGTTCGCTGACAGCGTTCCGTGGGTGAAAATCTTGCGCCCCTCGACGCGATCGACGTACGCCTCGAAGGTAAGCTCGGTCAGCAACGGCGTCGGCCGCCGGTAACGAATCGTAAGCGTCCCCGTCATGCCGGGATTGCCCGTCAGCGACTGCGCCATTCCAAGCACTTCGTCAAACGCGGCGGCCAGAAATCCTCCGTGCACGTGTCCCG
>NZ_JBEKFG010000003.1:0-89455 GCF_050013435.1 Binatus sp. (SeqCode)
AATGCGACGATCCGACCGGCTGAACCTCGTGCGTCTCGACCGAGCGCAGCAGCTTGGGCTGGAGCTTGAGCGGCAATTCGCCGATCTCGTCAAGGAACAGCGTGCCTCCGTTGGCGGATCGGAAGTAGCCCTGCGACTCCTCGCGTGCGTCGGTAAAGGCGCCGCGAACGTGGCCGAACAACTGCGACTCGGCCAACGATTCGACCAGGTTGGAGCAGTTCAGCGTCACGAAGGGACCGTTTGGAACCGGACCCAGCGTATGGAGCGCGCGCGCGACCAATTCCTTTCCGGTTCCGGATTCGCCTGAAATCAGCACGGTCGCTTTGTACGGACTGAGCAACGATACCGACTTCAGGACCTTGCGCACCTGCGCCGATCGTACGACCATGCCGCCGAGCCGATCCGCACTGTGCACGAGATGCTCGAGCGACACCATCTCGCTTGCCCCGTCTCCGATAGGAGCCGTTCCCGATGCGAGATTTACCGGTGCCGATTGAGTGTCCGAGTGCTGCACAGTGCTTCCTCTTTGGCCGGTAATAACAGGTCAACAACAACCATTAGAGCAAATGACGGGCCATCGTCTCGGAATCGGGACACTCACTGAACGGTTGTCTCTAATAGGCACAACTGCGCGCCGCGCCGCATGGGGCGCTCGATCAGGCATTTTGGTGGCATCAAGCAGTCAGAATGCGACATTGGTTTGCCGCTGGAGATTGGCGCGGATGGCAATGGCGCAGGTTGATTAGCTGTATGCGCAGCAGCGATTAGCGACTCGTCAGCGAGTGTGGACAGTTGGGTTGGTTAGAGTTTCCGAGCGCCAACTTCGAGCGTACAATTGAGCGACATATGGCTAACTAGAAACTGCGACGGCACACGGGAGGAGTAAGAGCGATGTCACCGGACACTAAAGCTGCGACCATCAATACACTAGTCGAACAGTTCAGGGATGCGGGAAAGGCCGTGGACCGCGGGCTAGAGTTGGCCGACGTAATTGAACTGATTGGGAAGCTCGATGCTTTAGGCGACGTAACGGCGCAGATCCAAACGGCAGAAAAAACAGTGTCGCTACTTCGCTCACTTCGGACGACGCGCGCGCAGTCTACTTTGGATGCTCTCATGAAGCGACGCGATTCGCTGCGCAAGGCAAAAGAGCTGCTGCATACAATTGGCAACCCGGCCAGGTTGGAGGATCAAATTGCGGTCTTAGAAAAGGTGAGAGTGGAACTTCTCAAACCTCACGATATAGATACGTTGATCAGACAAGTTGCTGATTTGGGACCAAAGCTTGATGCTCTAGGCGAACTTATCGAGTGTCTTAATACATGGGAACCGTGGTGAGTTGACCATGTTCTGGAGGCCGTTTGTCGCTCGCGCTCCTGTCTGCTAAATCGTTCTTGCAATGAACCCCCGCCACGCCGCCGAGCTCGCGCTTGTGGGCTGGTATTTGATGTGGAAAAAAGCAGGTTGTGCGCCCGAAGTTCCCGGCTCTGTTACTAAACGCCCTTTGTCGTCTTGGATGATCGTCCCCGCCAGTGCGGCTGCCAACGTCAGGGGTCACTGCTCTGGAAGCCACCAGCCTCGATCTCGCGCTGAAGTTCCTGATTCCAGACCTCCCGAATCTGGGGGTTAGACCCGACGACATAACGGTTCGCGACATACACGCTGTACAGGGCGAGATCGAGGCTGGCGAATTTGCGCAAATCTGAGCAGTCGATCCTGAGCCACAGGACCAATGCGTCGCTCTTGGGCAGTTCATGCCCGTACTGGTCGCGGTGGACTGCTGCGGGTGTCGCAATGTCAGCCTTTATCGTCTGAATGGATGGGAAGCAGACGGCCACGCGCCGGAGCGGAGGCATTACTGTCCTCATCATGGAATCAACGGTCCCTTCTCCCAAAAACCCCGACGTAGAAAGCAAATCACCCACGTTTATAGTGAGCGCCACTGAGTTTGCCGTCACATTAAAGTCCTTGACCTGCGTCTTGTCGAGATACTGCGGTGCTTCTAGGACCGCGCGGACGGACTCGACCGTTGGTGCGCCACCTGGGCATGCGACCGGCTGTGCATTGCAGGCGGTCGCGGCCACAACTGCGAAAGATGAGATCACTAGCCCGAGAACCACGAAAGAGCGCAGCTTCACACGAGCACAGTTACATACATAGAGAGCTGAAAGGAACCCCCGGCTGCCAGCGCTGGATCAATCGAGGCGGGACCACGCGCTCACGCACTGCGTCAACGTTCGCAAGATCGAACTGTGCCTGCCGCACTGCGGCATCGTCATCGAGCGCGAGCGGGCGTTAAATCGGGCGCCGACTCCGCTTAATCGTTCAATTCAATAAGGCGCGGAGCTGCGCCAGCGCGGACTGGCAAGTCGGATCGCCGGGCGCGAGTGCGAGTGCGCCTTCGAATTCGTCGATCGCACGTTTCACCATTCCCTTGGCAGCGTAAATTCGGCCCAGGTTCATGAACGGATAATGACGCGGATCGTAACGCGGCGCGGTCTTGGCTTTTTCGAGCCACGGGACGGCCTCGTCGAGCTCGCCCTTGGCGATTAGATATGCGCCGATATCGTTGTATGGATTGCCAAACGCGGGATCGATTTCGATGGCGCGGCGGCACTGCGCGATCGCGTCGTCGATTCGTCCCATGCCCTCGAAGGCCCATCCCCGAAATGTGTAGGCCTCGGCGGTCGGAAAGACTTCAATCGATTTTGTGTAGAGTTCGACCGCGCGCTCGAGGTCGTGGTTCAGGTGAAAGCGCATCGCCTCGTTCCATAACTCAAGCGCGCGCATCCGCGGTTCCGAGTCAGCCATGATCGATCGGATATTGCGCCGATCCGCCCGCGTCAAGAGCGTCGCTTGCGCACGGGTCGCCACCGGCGCGGTCGCTAGGCGTGGGTAAGCGCCCGCATGATCTGAATCATGGCGGGGCCGACGATCACGCTCATCATGGCGGGCAAGATGAAGATCACGAGCGGGAAGAGAATCTTGACCGTGGTTTTTGCCGCGGCTTCTTCGGCGTGCATCCGCCGGGTGCTGCGCATCGAGTCCGAGATGGATCGGAGCGCGGGACCGATTGACGCGCCCAGCTTTTCGCTCTGCACCAGCGTCGCGGCCAGCGGTTTGATGTCCTCGACGGCGGTGCGATCGGCGAAACTTTTCAGCGCCTGGCCAAGCGTACTGCCGGCGGCGAGCTCGGCTGACACGATCGACAGCTCGGCGCCTATTTCCTGATTTTGGCGCTGCGTTTCGGATCCGACGATCTTGATGGCTTCGCTGAGGCCGAGGCCGGCTTCGACGCAGACCACCAGCAAATCCAAAACGTCGGAGAGTTGGCTGGCGATCAACTGCTGACGCTTTTTGGCCTTGCGGCCGATATAGAAGCCGGGTGCAAATGCGCCGATGCCCAGGCCCATCAGCATGAACATCAGCGGCTTGACGCCGTGGAAGCCAAACGCGATCGCGGCGACGAGCGCAAGGAGCGCAGTTCCCGCCGTCAATGAGAGGCGGGCGAAGTGAAAGATGCGGACGGCGCGGGGCCCGGGAAAGCCGGCGCGAACCAGGGTCTGTGCGATCTTCTCGCGCTCCGGAGTATTTGGCGCGGGTTCGGGAAGATGCCTGGCGACCCATCGAAACAGCGAACGCGCAAAGGTACTGGACTCCATGTCGACATTGGCGGGATTTCCATAGGCGACGCGCATCTTGACGCCGATCTCGGTGATGCGCTCGTCGAACGGGCGATTAATCCCGTAGATGGCCGCGTAGATCGCGACGGAGATCGCGCCGAACAGGAAAAACACGGTCAAGCTTGCATAGATAGCCGGCATCGCAGTTACTTCAGTACTTCACCTTGAGGAGTTTGCGAATCGAGAGGAACGCCAGGGCGTCGAGCACGCAGGCAACTTCGAGAATCTTCTGGCCGGACGGATCGTAAAAGAGCGTGTTGGTGTAGCTTGGCTGGATGATGCTGAACGCACCCAGCATCACGATCGGCAGGAAACCGACCAGTATCCCACTCATCTTGGATTGGGCCGTAAGCGCCTTGATTTGCTGTTGCAGACGCTGGCGGGTGCGAACGATTTCCGAGAGCCGTCCGATTATTATCGCCAGCGAGCTGCCGACTTCCGCCTGGACCCGGACCGCGACGACCAGCAGGCGGAGGTCCTCCTGCGGCACGCGCTTGAGCATCTCTTCGAGCGAGCGCGGCAGCGGCAGCCCGAGCCGGCTCTGTTCGATAGCGGAGCGGAATTCGGTGGAGATCGGATCGGCGAACTCGGCCACCACGACTTGCAATCCGCGCAGCAGCGTATGGCCGGCTTCGAGTGACGATTTGATCAAATCGAGCGCATACGGCAGTTGCTTGGCGAAGGCCTTGAGGCGCCGCTGCCTGCGCAGCCGGATATAGATTATCGGCAGGCTTGCCATCGCCGCGCCCATCGCGATCGACAGGAGTTCCATCCCCCAAATGGCCTCGCCGGCGATCAGGCCCGCGGTAAACATCACCAGGATCACGAGCAGTACGTCGACGATGCGGGCGTAGATTCCGGCCTGCCAGAGGTTTTCCTCGAGTTTTTGCAGCAGATTGAGCCGATAGAACCAGCTTAGAAATTCGCGTCCGGTAAGGCGTTGACGATCGGTCTTGGTAATATCGTCGGCCAGGGCAACATTGGGCCGCGACATCCGGCGCATCACGGTGCGCGTGACGCGGGGCCGATTGGGCCGCATGAACAGCATCGCGCAGGCAATCAGCACGAAGCCCGCGGCCGCAGCCGGGAAAAGCAGGTCGCCGAGGTTCATCGCGCAGCCATTTTGATCACGTTCGATTCGGTCTTGTATCCGGCCGTTTCGAGGCGCTGTGCGTATGCTGAGCGAATGCCGGTCGATTGAAAGGCGCCGTTGATTTTTCCCGTCGGGGTCGTGTCGGCGCGGACAAACTCGAACAAGTCCTGCATCATGATCATCTCGCCTTCCATGCCGCTGATCTCGGAAATCCGCATGACTTTGCGCGAGCCGTCGGAGAGCCGGCTGACGTGAACGATAATGTTGACGGCAGAGGCAATCTGCTGGCGCATCGCGCGCTGCGGAATCGAGACGCCCGACAGCAGCATCATCATCTCGAGCCGGCCCAGGCATTCGCGAGGACTGTTGGCGTGGATGGTGGCGATAGAACCGTCGTGGCCGGTGGACATCGCCTGCAACATGTCGAAGACTTCTGCGCCGCGGACCTCGCCGACGACGATTCTGTCCGGGCGCATGCGCAGACAGTTCTTGACCAGGTCGCGCTGGGTGACCTCGCCGCGGCCTTCAAGATTCGACGGCCGCGTCTCGAGCCGCACAACGTGGGGCTGCTGCAGGGAAAGCTCGGCGGAATCCTCGATCGTAACGATTCGCTCGTCCTCGGGAACGAACGCGGACAGACAATTGAGCATCGTGGTTTTGCCCGAGCCGGTACCGCCGCAAACGATTACGTTGAGGCGCGCTCGAACAACGGCGAGCAGAAACTCGACCAGGTCCCAGGTGAGAGCGTCCTTTTCGACCAGCGCGCCGATGTCGAAGCGATGCTTGCCGAAACGCCGGATCGATAGCGCCGGCCCGTCGAGCGCCAGCGGCGGGATGATCGCGTTGATACGCGAGCCGTCGGGCAACCGCGCATCAACCATCGGCGACGATTCGTCGACGCGCCGTCCGACGCGAGACACGATCCGATCGATGATCAGCATCAGATGCTGGTCGTCCTGGAAGACGACGTCGGTGGCGTGCAGCTTGCCGCGTTTTTCGACGTAAACCTGGTCGTGGCCGTTGACAAGAATGTCGGTGATTTCGTCGTCACGGAGCAAGGGCTCCAGCGGACCCAGGCCGAGCAGCTCGTTCTTAAGTTCCTCGATGAGCCGGCCGCGGTCGATGTCGGTCAGGAGGCGGCCATCCTCATTAAGAATGTCATTGATAGCGTCGGTGACCTTGACGGAGACCATCGCGGGCTCGAGGGTCTCGAGCTTGGACACGTCGATAGTCTCGAACAATTTGTTGTGGACCTTGACCTTCAAGCGGCGCGAGCTATCCGCGATCGCATCCTTGCGCCGGCGCACGGTCGCGCCGATAAGCGAGCCGCCGCCGGGAGTGGCCTCTGGCGGGCGTCCGCCCCTGGTGGCATTCGACAGCCTGTCTGTCAGTCCCATCTTGGATACCTCATCGACTTTGATGCGTGACGAAGGCGGATTTGAGCCGCGACATAAATGTTTCCTGAAGTGGGGCCAGTTCCGGACGCGGCATTACCAGGGCCGCGAGTTCGAGCATCGCGCGCGCGACCGGAGACGACGGCGCGAGCTGGAACAAGTCCTGCGCCTTCATTTCGATAGATTCGAAGGTACGATCGTCGGTTGGAATCTTGGCGTAGATGGGCCTGGCGAGAGTTGCTTCGATCGCCTTCTCGGTCAACGGATGCGACGGATTATAGCGATTGAGAATAAAGCGCGGCTCCAGCGTAGTCAGGTCCAGGCGCTCGAACAGATCGATGAATCGCCATGCGGATCGCGCCGCCGCGATCGTCTGATTGAGCACATAAAACAGATGCTCCGAGCGCTCCCATGCCGCGACCCCGTTTTCGTCCACATGGTCGCCGCAATCGACGATCACGTAGTCGAACAACTGCCGAATCAGATCGAGCACCGTGCCGACCGTGATGTCCGAAACCAGCTCGCCTTCTTCGATTCGCTTGGGCGCGGCCAGCAAATAGACCCCCGATTGATGCTTGGTCAAGGCGGATTCGAGCTGGATCGAATCGAGCTTACGGTCCAGCCGCACCAGCGGCATGATGGTCACTTCCGGATCGAGGTTGAGAAAGACCGCCAGGCCTCCGGTCTGAAGATCGAGATCGACCAGCGCTACGCGTTGATGCAACGACGCGAGCGCCAACGCGAGGTTGCCGGCCAGCGAAGTCACACCGACGCCGCCTATCAGGCTGGTGACGGAAATGACCACCCCGCCCTCACGGCGTTCGGTGCGCCAGCGCGCTTCGCTTATTTTCAGCAAGGCACAGGTAGCCTCTCCCGGGTCGAGCGGCCAGAAGAGAATCTCGTCGGCGCCCGCGCGCAGCGCTCGCTTCATCAGCCCGGCCGAGCGCGCGGTGAGGACGGCGAGCAGGCTTGGGCGCGGCGAATGGAGCGCCTGGCTCTGCAGAAAGCCCAGGGCAGCCTCCTCGTTGCCATTGACGATCACCAAGGTTGCGGCGGGCGGCGCGGCGACATTTTCGGAAAGATTCGCGGCGGTGGCAGTCTCGCCCTCGATGATCTCGAGTTCAGGCTCAATCAGCGCCGCCAGCACCGTCTTGAGCTGGGTGCGCTGCTCGCCGGGCTCGCCGACCAGCATGACCTTCATCGTGCTGCGACGACCCTCGCTCTTTGATCCGTTGAATGGCACTCGATGTTTCTCCTAAGTATGCGGGGCCTGGCAGCGGGGAATGTTCGTGCCTATGTTCCTGCGTATCTTCATGGCTTTCCCCTTATTGCCAGCTGCGATCACCGGCAAAGCCCGCCGACGAGGCAGGCTTTGCGGCCGAGACCGGAGATTCCGGTGCGCCGGTCAATCCCGGAGCCGCGGGTAACTGCGGTGGCGAAATGGCGGGCGTGTCCTGCTGCGCTTGAACGGAAGGACGCGCTCCCGCCGGGGAATTAGCAAAGGTGATCTCCTCCGACGATTTGCCATTGCGCATCACTTCCACTTCGATAGGAAGCTGCGCAGGTCCATGCGCTGGGCGCGCGGCGAGCGCCGGCGCCATCTGCGGTTGCATCACGGGCAACGTCGATGGGCCCCGATGCAAAAGATCATCGACTGCGATTCCCTTGGTCGCGACAATCTTGCTGTCGCTGTAGTTGCGCATCGCCAAACGCAGCATTCCCTCGTGACTGGCCAGGGTAAGTTTTTCGGCGTCGTCCGGAGTCACCAGCAACGTCACGACCTTTACTACTAGCGGCTCGTCCTTGACGTGTTCGATTTCCTGGGCGACCGCCAGAACCTCGATGTTCTGCAGAACGATCCGCGAGAAAGACGGCTCGCCCGGGCCAGTGCCCGAGACCGCGACCAGGATGTCCACGCGCATATGTGGCTGCACAAAGCCTGCGATGTCCGCGACTTCGTCCACCGGCACCGACATCGCACGCATTCCGGCTGGAATCAGCAGCGGCATCACGCCGGAGCTTTCCGCGCCCATGAACAGCTTGCTCGCGACCACCGGCTCATTGGCCAGGAACTGGCCCTTGGCGAACGAGCCCGCGACCGCCTGCGGATCCGTGAACGCGCCCTCCGGAACGCCGTCGCGCGCCCAGCGAACCAGTTTGACCTCGTCGGGCTCGAGTTTCGCGCCAAGCGGGATATCCTTTGCCGCGACTACGACTTCGACCGTGTGCGCCATCGCGCGCTGCACTTCGGACTCACGGGTTCTGATCGCGGAAAAGACCACAATCGCGGCCAGCACCGCGCCCATTCCCGCAAGGATTATGAAAACTATCGGTCGTTTCATCTATGCCCCCGTTCTAGCGCGACCCGCCGATGCGGTCCGCCCCCACCAGCACAATTCGATCGCTCACGCTCCCATCGCGCGTTGCGTCGCGAGCTGCGCCGCACCCGGCGAAGCCGGAGTTGCCTGAAGTCATTGTTTCTCTCACATCAAATCGTCACTTCGTCTGCAAAAAAACCCTGAGTTTCGGCGGCGGGGCATTCGGTCCCCGCCGCCTATCCCGCGCGCCTGGTTTCGACCGTGCGGGCCTTGGGGGCTGTTCTTACGCAGCCTTCAGTGTCGCGGTCACGTTAGTGATGATCGTGTTGATTCCCCCTTCGAGGCCTTCATACGCGATGTAGCCGGCTACCGCGATCGCCGCGATAATCAGCACGTACTCAGTCATCGTCTGTCCCTTTTTGCTCTCGCGAACCCTGATCATCAGTCTGTTGATGTAGTTCACTATCGATGTCCTCCTTTGCGCGTTGCGTCAGCGCAATCGATTTGTTTCATGCTCAGCACCTTGTACGAGGTTCAGGTGCACCACTCATGCCAGCGCTACCTCCGAGCGATAGTTGACGTAGCCACCCAAAGAAGACCGCGGGGGCGAATCTGGGACCGCCGGTGTCGCATCGCGATACATCAGATGACTCGGTCGCCGACACGGCAGTCCTTCCTTCTTGGCGGGTAGGCAATCGGCTGCCGCCTTTGCCATAATCAACTCATGCCGCGCTACTCCCGCACTCCTATTCTGCGCTCCGCCTTCCCGCGGATTGCCGGCCAAGCGGCCGTCGCGATCGCGCTGGCAGCCGTGCTCTCAGGATGCGCCCCGTCGGCGCTCACCGCGGCGCGTAGCCAAATAGCGGTCGGCAATTATCCGGCAGCCCGCCAAGAATTGGCCACTCTCTCAGCTCACGGCGGCGATTTGAGTGCGAGCCAGCGGCGCGAGGTGAAGGACGACCTCTGTCTGTGTGACTTCATGATCGGCCGCCCCGCGTTCACGCTGGCCGAGCAGCGCGCCGTCTGCGCCGACGCGGCCAAAGAACCGGGCAGCCAGAGCAGTTCGATCATCGCGCGAATCGACGAGGCGGCGCGGCGCAAAGACGCCGACGAGGTCGAAGCCGCTCTGTCCGACCACGACCTGGCAGACGCCGAGCGCGCTGCAACCGACTATCAGACTTTGCCGGCCGCCGATCCCGCAACAGTTGCGCGATGGTCCAGGCAGATCTGGACGTTGGCGGACGCGCAGGTGTTCGCCGATTCCACCGCGAAGAAAGGCTCGCTCGACGCCGCTATCTCCGAGGCGCGCAGGAATCATCGCGATGTCGAGAACATGGATGACGGCCAATTCACCCGATGGGTCGTCAAGACTGCGACCGTCTCGGGCACCCCGGTCGCCGCCGGCGTCGAGATGAAGGACTCGACCCTGAAGCTTTCCGTTGACGACGCCAACTTGCAACTCGCCGCGCTCAGTCTGGACAAACTCGCTGCGATAAACGACGCGATGGCGGCGCGATGCGGTTGCGACGCGCGCACCAACGTCGCCGTCGCTGAGACCGGCTTCCCTGCCTACTTCATCAGGCTGGATCCCGAGACCCGAATGTCCGAAGTAATGATCCTGCCGCGCGGCGATCGCGCAATCGTATCCGCCACCTCGAACTAGGCCTCCGCTGCGTCAGGTAAGGAGGCATCATGCCGGCATCAGCGAAAACCAATCCTCTGAGCGAGCGCCCCGCGTGGAAGGCATTGCAGGCGCATTACAACCAGATTCACGACCGCCAGCTGAAGACTCTGTTCGCCGAAGACCCCAATCGCGGCGAACGGCTGGCCGTCGAGGCCGCCGGCCTGTACTTCGACTATTCCAAGCATCGCGTGACCGACGAGACTGTTCGCTTGCTGCTCGCGTTGGCCGGCGAGGTGGGACTGCGCGGGCGCATCGACGCCATGTTCCGCGGCGACAAAATTAACCTGACCGAAAAGCGCGCCGTCCTGCACGTCGCGCTGCGGGCGCCGCGCGGCGCTTCAATCGGCGTCGATGGCGACGACGTGGTGCCCAAGGTCCACGCGGTACTCGATCGCATGGCGGATTTTTCGGCGCGCATCCGCGGCGGCTCGTGGAAAGGCCACACCGGCAAGCCCGTCCGCAACATCATTAATATAGGCATCGGCGGTTCCGACCTCGGCCCGGTCATGGCGTACGAGGCGCTGCGCCATTACAGCGACCGCAAGCTGACCGTGCGCTTCGTCTCCAACGTCGATGGGACCGATTTTGCCGAAGCGACGCGCGACCTCGACCCGGCCGAGACCCTGTTCATCATTTCGTCGAAGACTTTCACCACGCTCGAGACGATGACCAACGCGCACAGCGCGCGGAGCTGGAGTCTGGCCGCGCTTGGCAACGAAGCGGCGGTGGCGAAGCATTTCGTCGCGGTCTCGACCAACGCCGCCGAAGTGGCGAAATTCGGCATCGACACGAAAAATATGTTCGGCTTCTGGGATTGGGTCGGCGGCCGCTACTCGATGGACTCCGCGATCGGCCTGTCCACGATGATCGCCGTCGGCGCCGACAATTTCCGCGCGATGCTGTCCGGCTTTCACTCGATCGACGAGCATTTTCGCACCGCGCCGTTTGGCCGCAACCTGCCGGTCCTGATGGGCCTGCTCGGAGTCTGGTACAACGATTTCTTCGGCGCGCAAACCGTCGCGGTGCTGCCGTACGAGCAATACCTCAAGCGCTTTCCCGCCTATCTCCAGCAGTTGACGATGGAATCCAACGGCAAGCACGTCACGCTCGAAGGCGCGCCCGTCGATTATCAGACCGGACCGATTTACTGGGGCGAGCCCGGCACCAACGGCCAGCATTCGTTCTACCAGCTCATCCACCAGGGGACGAAACTGATCCCGTGCGACTTCATCGGTTTCTGCCGGCCGCTCAATCCGCTCGGACGCCATCACGATCTGCTGCTCTCGAACGTATTCGCGCAGGCCGAGGCGCTCGCCTTCGGGAAAACGCCCGAGCAGGTCAAGGCCGAAGGCACGCCGGATTGGCTGGTGCCGCATCGCGTGTTCGAGGGCAATCGTCCCTCGACCGTGATTCTCGCCGACCAGCTGACTCCCGAAACGCTCGGCAAGCTGGTAGCGCTGTACGAGCATAGCGTCTTCACCCAGGGCGCAATCTGGAACATAGACTCATTCGATCAATGGGGGGTTGAACTCGGCAAAGTTCTGGCGCAAAAAATCATCCCGGAGCTGGAATCCGCCGCGGAGCCGAAGCTGGCCCACGACAGTTCGACCAACGCGTTGATTCGCCGCTACCGCGCCCGGCGTCGGAGCTAATGACGACAGCGTCCGCCGCGATTGCCGCGGCCCGGCGCCAGTTGCCCTGGGTCGTGAGGGGAACATCGGAGGACAACCAATGAATATCAATATCCCGCCCGTCGACGAGAAGCCTTCCGACAGCGATATCCATTTTCTCGAAGATCGTATCAATGAGTACAACCTCGAGCGGACTCGTCTCAAAGACGGGAAAATCCTCTCTTACCTGGTGCGCGAGGAAGACGGAACGATCATTGCCGGCCTCTACGGTTGGACCTGGGGTGGATGCTGCGAAATCCGCTATCTTTGGGTACGGTGGGATTATCGCAATCGCGGATATGGCAAAGCTCTGATGGCGGCGGCGCAGACCGAGGCGATTGCGCGCGGATGCCGCCAGATGATCCTGGACACTCACAGCTTCCAGGCGCCGCGCTTTTACCAGGGTCTCGGCTTTGAGATCGTCGCCACTCACGCCGACTATCCGCGTGGCCATCAGAAGCACTACCTGAGAAAAGCTCTTCTGGAATCTTAATGACCTCGATTCAGCTATGATTATCGCCTAGCTTGGCGGTCGCTGCGATCGATGCACCGGCCGCAGCCGCATTCTGGAGGAAGTTAGATGATACAGCTGGTCGAGGTCCTGATGACGCGAAAAGTAGTCACCGTAAGACCGGCCGCTACGCTCGCGACCGCGGCATCCAAGATGAAGGCGGGACCGTTTCGACGGCTGCCGGTCGTCGAGGCAGACCAACTCGTCGGAATCGTAAGCGAATTTGATTTGAGACGCTATGCGGACGCGCTCGACTCGACGCTCGTCGAAACCGCGATGACGCGTCATCCGATCACCGTGATGTCCTCGGACACGCTGGAACGTGCGGCCACCCTGATGCGCCAGCACAAAATCGGCGCGCTTCCCGTTATGCACCTTGGCAAACTCGTCGGCATCGTTGTGGCAAAAGACCTCATGATGCCCGAGCCGCGACCGCTGCCAGAGTGGGATCCGCGCAACCGCCGGTAGCGCCAGCCCCGATATCGATTGCCGCGATCGGCGTGCCACTTTTGTGCCGCCGCCGTCATCCAATTGCCGCCGCCCGCACGTTTAGCTCGCCTGCAACAAGCCCGTTCATTCACGCCGCACGGCATAAATCTTGAACTGCAAGAACCAGGCGCTGCCGGGCAGTGATGTGAGAAGGAGCAATCTGTGGGCGAAGGCAAGCTTGGGAAACGGAACCTCACCGACAGATTACTTTGGGCTGGCCTTGCCGCGGCTATCGTTGCGGCGGTGGCAATCGGCTGGAATGCCGATAAGGACGCGCATGAGTCCTACGCCTGGAACAACTGGGTAAGTCACACGCAAAGTGTGCTCGACGCCCTGGACGACGCGCAAGAGAATTCACTCGCAGCGCTTTCCTCAATTCAAAACTACTACCAGAGCGGCGATCTGAAGAATTTGGCCAGCGTCAGCAATTCTATCTCAAAGCTAAAGCGCCGGTCCGTAGTACTCCGCTCCCTGACCGGGGATAACGCGTCCCAGCAGAATCGACTTGATCGAATCGATCAGATTGAGCGCCGCATGACAGCGCTCTCTGAGAATATTATTCGTTCGGCTCCGGCCTTTAGCCAGCCACAGTCCCTCAGGGCGCCGGAGGCTGCGGGGCTGAGTACCGCCGTTTATCAACTGTTTGTGCAATTGTACCAAATGTCCGCGGTGGAACGGCGGCTGCTGACAGAACGCACCGCAAGGGCCCGCGCGACGTCGCGCCAGAGCACGACTGCGTTGGAGATCGGCGGCAGTATCGTCTTCCTATGGCTGCTGATAGTCGGCGGCTACGCCTTCCTGACCACGAGGCGGCTGACTGATATTGCAAAAGCTCTCGCGGTCAGCGAGGTAGCTCGCGTCACCGAGCGCAAGCGCGTGGCGGACGATTTGCGGGCACTGAGCGAATCCGAGCGGAGATATGCCACCCAGCTCGAGGTCGTCAACAAGGAACTGGAGGCGTTCTCGTATTCGGTGTCGCACGATCTTCGCGCGCCGCTGCGCAGTATAGACGGCTTCAGCTCGGCGCTGATGGAGGATTACGCCGACAAACTCGACGAGCAGGCCAACCGTCACCTACGCCGGATCCGGGCGGCCGCTCAGCGCATGGCTCAACTGATCGACGACCTGCTCAAGCTGGCGTTCGTAACGCGCAGCGAGATGCGCACCGAAGCGGTGGACCTGAGCGCGTTGGCCAACGTCATCCTGGCCGAGTGCCAGACGGCCGAGCCGCTGCGGCAGGTCGAGTGTGTGGTTCAGGACCGGATCATGGGCCGGGGAGATCCGCATCTGCTGCGTTTAGTGCTTGAAAATCTGCTCGGCAACGCATGGAAGTTCACCGGCAAGACGCAGCAGGCAAAGATTGAATTCAAAGTGGCGGATCAGGACGGACAGGCGGTTTATTTCGTCCGCGACAATGGAGCCGGCTTCGACATGACCTATGCCGAAAAACTATTCGGCGCATTCCAGCGGCTTCATGCGGCAGCCGATTTCCCCGGGGTCGGCGTCGGACTGGCGACGGTTCAGCGGATCGTTCGACGCCACGGCGGCCAGGTTTCGGCACAGGCAGCGGAAGGCCAGGGAGCTACGTTTTCGTTTACTCTCGGAGTCAACCATGGGGGGCAACAATGAGCGAACGGGTGATCCTGTTAGTGGAAGACAACGCTGACGACGAAGCGCTGACGCTGCGCGCGCTCAAGAAGAACAACATCACCAACACGATCGTGGTCGCGCGCAACGGGGTCGAGGCGCTCGATTACCTCTTCGGCACGGGACAGTACGCGGGGCGCGACACCAGCGTCCAGCCGGAACTGATTCTGCTCGATCTGAAGTTGCCCAAAGTGGACGGCTTCGAGGTGCTAAGGAAGCTGCGCGCGGATGAGCGGACGAAGCTGCTCGCCGTGGTTATTCTGACCTCCTCCACTGAGCAGCAGGACATCGTCAACGGCTACGGCCTGGGCGCTAACAGCTACGTTCGCAAGCCGGTTGACTTTCAGCACTTCATGGACGCCGTCCGGCAGCTCGGCCTGTATTGGCTGGTCCTGAACGAAAGGCCGTTTGCCGGTCTCAGGAACGGCCGATGAAGCAGTCGCGCCGCATCCTGATCGTCGAGGACTCGGCGGACGATGCTGAGCTCGAGGTGCGGGCGCTCCGGCGCGATGGCTGCGACGTGACCTACCAGCGAGTTGATACGCCGGAAGCAATGCTGGCGGCGCTCGAAGGCGGCGGCTGGGATCTGGTCATCGCCGACTACTCGATGCCGCATTTCAACGGGCTCGCCGCATTGAAGATGCTGCGCGACAGAGGACTCGACCTGCCGTTTGTCCTGGTCTCGGGGACGGTGGGCGAGGAGCTGGCCGTCGAGGCCATGAAGTGCGGCGCGGATGACTACGTTTTGAAGAGCAACCTGGCGCGGCTGCCGCTCGCCGTCGAGCGCGAGCTGCGCGACTATGAAGAGCGAATCGGGCACCAGCGTGCCGAGGTCCGCTACCGCAGTCTCGTCGATCGCGTGCCGGTCGGATTGTACAGAATTTCTACCGAAGGAAATATTCTCGAGGCCAATCCGGCGATGGTCGAGATGCTGGGATTCAAAGACGCCGACAGTCTCAAATGCGCCAACATCGCGCAGCTGTGGCTGGACGCGGGGGAGCGCGCCCGGCTCGCGGCTATCATCGCAAAAGAGGGAGTGGTCCAGAACTTCGAAATGGGGATACGCCGGCCCGACGGCAGCGTCATCTGGTGCGAGCAGAGTGCGCGCGCTGTTTACGACGCAGCCGGCAAGGTCGAACACTACGAGGGGGTGATGCTGGATACCACCAGCCGCAAGCGCGCCGGGGAAGAGGCCGATCGCGCCCGCGATGGAGTGCGTGACCTTGCGCTGGAAGCGGCCCGTCTGCGCTCGGAATTCCTGGCCAGCATGAGCCACGAGATTCGGACGCCATTGGCAGGAATCATCGGGGCCGGAGAGCTGCTGTCGCTTTCCGATTTGACTCCCGAGCAACGCCGCCAAACTGAGATCGTTCGGTCAAGCGGCGAGCTGTTGCTGACCACCGTCAACGACATACTCGACTTCTCGAAACTCGCAGCCGGCCGGGTCGTGCTGGAGAAACTTGACTTCGACCTTGTCGAACTGACGGAAAGTCTAATCGATTCTTTTGCAGTGGCTGCTCGCGGCAAAGGGATCGAGCTTGCCCTGTATGTGGACGTGAACATGCCAAGCGGCTTGCGAGGCGATCCGAGCAGGCTGCGCCAGATTCTCAACAACCTGGTGTCGAATGCGATCAAGTTCACCGAGCACGGCGAAGTGATGGTCCGGGCAAACAGGGTGGAAGACACAGCCGACGATGTGCTGGTGCGCTTCGAGGTGTCCGACACGGGGATTGGAATTCCATTCGAGGCGCAGGGGCGCCTGTTTCAGCCATTTGTTCAGGCAGAAAGCTCGACGAGCCGGCGCTTCGGCGGCACCGGACTCGGCCTCGTCATCGCGGCCAGGCTGACCGATCAAATGGGCGGCGAGATAGGATTTGAAAGCGCGCCAGGAAAAGGATCGAACTTTCATTTCACCGCGCGACTCGAGAAGGGACTGGAGATTGTGCGTCCGTGGATGACTGCGACAGCCACCTCATGCTTCAACGGGATACGCGCGTTGATCGTCAACGACAGTCCATCCAGTCGTCAAATCCTTTCCGAATACCTGACGTCGTGGGGAATTGAGAACGCGGCGGTCGGCAGCGGGGCCGAGGCCCTGGATATTTTGAAGCTGGCGCGGACCGCTGACGAGAAGCAAATCGTTGCGCTGATCGATGAACAGATATCCGGCCTGAGCGCGCTCGGCCTCGCGCGTGCAATCAAGGAGCGCTCCGATATCAAAAATAGCAAGGTGATCATGCTTAGCGCGCAGCGCGCTGTGCGCAATGCGACCGAAGTGGTGGATGCGTGGATTACAAAGCCGGTGCGTCCGTCGCACCTGTTCAGCTGCCTCCTCGAGTTATGCAGAAGTGCCGATGGCGTCAGCACCAAGACCATCGCGGCCCCGCCGGCACCGAGCCCGATTGACAATGAACCGCCGCAATGGCGCAAGGCGGTACAGGTGCTGTTGGTGGACGACAATCTGGTGAATCGAACTATCGGGGCGCAGCAGCTTTCCGTCCTCGGCTACACGGCGGAAATCGTCGATGGGGCACGGCGAGGGTTGGAGTTCGTGTCGTGCCGGCGCCCCGATATTGTCTTGATGGACTGCGAAATGCCCGAGATGGACGGCTACCAGGCGGTCGCGGAGATCAGGCGGCGCGAAGGAAATACTCGGCACACCGTGGTAGTCGCGCTTACTGCTCACGCGACGGAAGGCGATCGGGCCCGATGCCTCGACGCCGGAATGGACGATTATCTGAGCAAACCCGTAAAGCTGCAGTCGCTTGCAAAAATGCTGGACATCTGGGCAAGCGGCAAGCTCGACCACATCCTCCCTTCGGCGCAGTAGATGACCTCAGAATGCCTGCGAGGTGCTCGATAGGCGCGATGGACGGAGCGGGTGACGGCAGATAGAAGTAGCTATCATGCCGCTTGAATCATCGATTGTGGGCAGCACGGGTGCGCCAATGGTCAGCGAGATCGATTCGCGCTGGACGATGGCCTATGCCGCCGCGCTTGGCGACGCGATGCCCTGCTACATGGACACCAATCGCGCCGTGATTGCGCATCCGATGTTTCCGGTCTGCTTCGAATGGCCGGTGCAGGTCGCGATGCGCGCGCAGTTCGAAAAATCCTCCACGCTCACGCGCGACGAGGCGATGCGCGCCGTGCACGCGACGCATGACACTGTCCTATATCGCCCGATTCTGCCCCCCGAGCGGCTGACGACGCAGCTCACGGTCGCGGGAGTCCAGCGGCGCACGCCCGGCGCGTACATGGTCACGCGCCTCGATACCATCGATGGCGCAAGCAAGCCGGTTTGCACGAGCTGGTATGGCGCGCTCTATCGCGGAGTTGAGGTCAAGGGGCCCGATATTCCGCCGACGCATCCGCCAGCGCCGTTGCAACCGATCGTCGAGGAAGGCGAGCCGCGTTCGCAGTGCCGGGTCGATGTGCCGTCGGGCATGGCGCACATCTACACGGAGTGCGCGCGAATCTTCAATCCGATACACACTGACGCATCGGTAGCGCGCGCCGCCGGGCTGCCCTCGATCATCCTGCACGGCACCGCGACGCTCGCGATGGCAGTGTCACGAATCATCGAGAGCGAAGCGGGCAACGATCCTGCGCGAATTGAAAGAATTGCGGGCCGTTTCGGCGCGATGGTGATGATGCCCTCGACGCTGACGGTGCGGGTGCTGGGGCGCGATGACAGCGCGGACAGGGCGGCGGTCTTCTTCGAGACGTTGAGCGGCGAAGGCGGGCTTGCGATCCGCGAGGGACTTGTGGTGTTGCGCGCGTAGTTCACGACGAGTTCTGCTAATCGAACTGTTCGTCGGAGGGTTTGACGGCGCGGAACTGAATCAGCAATGCGATGTCGTAAATTGTCTTGAGCGCGCCCGCGCAAATCAGCGGCCATCCAAATGACGAATGATTCAGCATCGCGCCCGCCGGCAACGGCGCCATCGCCGCTGCCAGGCTGCGCGGCACATTGGTCACCGTCGCCGCGGCCGCGCGCTCCTCGGGCGGCACCACCGCCATCACATACGACTGGCGCGCGGGAACGTCCATCTGCGAGGTCGAAAAGCGCAGCAGCAGAAATGTCATCGCCAGCCCCGGGGTCGGCATCAACGCCGCGACGATCAGCATGACGTTCGACGGCAGATGGCTGAACACCATCGTGTTGATCCGGCCGAACCGCGCCGAAAGCGCCGACGAAATAAACTGTGAAAACGAGCCAAGCAGTCCGGCCGCGAAAAAAAACGTGCCCGCCACTTGAACCGAGAGGTTGAAGCGCCGAAACAACCACAGCGCCAGCAGCGACTGAATTACGAATCCGCCGCCGAGCGAGTCGAGACTGAACAGCGCCGAGAGCCGCAGCACGATTGCCCGCGACTTCGCCAGCGGCGCGGACCTGGCGGGCTGGCGCTCGACTTCGACGGCCGGGGAGAGACGCCGATAAACCGCGAACGCAATCACCGCGATGATCGAGTATGCGACGAAGCCCGACCGCAGCGCCGGCGCGAGCGCCCATCCATGGCGCGCCGCGAGGATCGCCGGCACGCCACTGGCCAGCGCGCCAAACGCACCAGCCGTCGCGCCCGCAACATTGTACAGCGCGAACATCGCGGTCAGATCGCGAGGCTCTGCGGCCTCGGCCAACGCCGCCTGTTCGACGGGCAGAAACAGGCTGACGTCGCCAGCCGATGGATTCAGCGTGCCGACGACCGCCACCACGAACAGCAGCCAGAAGCTCTCCGTGGTGGCGAATCCTATCCCCGTTGCCAGCATCAGCGCGCACGCCGCAAGCAGGACTCGACGCCGGCCCAGCCGATCGGTGGCCAGCCCCACCCATAGCGTTAACGCCGCCGAGCCCAGCAGCGTGCCAAACACGATTGCGCCGACGCGGAGCGGATTGAAGCCGATCGCGGTCAGGTAACTTGGCAACAATATGCTGACTGCCCCGTCGGCAAGGCCGCGCAGCGCGCGTGTCGCCAGCAGCAGCTTGGCGTCAGTCGTAGCGCTGCGCGGGAACCATCGACTGATCGGACTCACCCTCATCTGGCCGAAACCTAACCCCCTAGCCCTTCCCAACGTGGGAAGCGGAACAATCGCATTGAGATGGTCTATAAGGCGCGCGCCGCCAAGGGAAGCCAATAGCATAACGCTCTGTTCGCCGATCCGCTGCTTGTGGCATACTCGTGGCCTCTGCGCGTGTTTTGGGGAGCAATCGTCCACGGCCATCCGAAGGGAAAACTTGATGCGCGTCGAAATCAGCGATGGCGTCATATGGCGGGATCTCGGCGGCGACGTAGTCATCCTGAACGTCGAAACCGGCATCTACTTCGGCCTCGACGGCTCGGGTGGCCAGATATGGCGCGAACTCGTCGAACACGGTTCCATTGAGAAAACCTTCGCGTCGCTAAAGCAGCAGTTCGATGCCGAGCCCGACGAATTACGCCGCGACCTCGACGCTCTCGTGGATCAACTTGTCGAAAAGAGACTCGTGCATCTGATCGCCGAACGCAAAGGTCGTTTGCGATGACGCCGAGGCTGGAGGCATCGGGCCGTCACCTCGGCGCTTCGATCTAATGAGCGGCATCGCGGTCCTCTATCAATGGGACGGTGCTCCAGCAGACCGCTCGACCGTCGAGCGGATGATTGAGGTCATCCCGTACCGCTCGGTTGACGGCTTCGGCGTATGGGGCAACGGCCCGGTCGCAATTGGGCATGCAAAGCTCCAGACGACGCCCGAAGCTTCGGCCGAGACCAGCCCGTTCGTGGACGAAGCCAGCGGGCTCGTTCTATCGATGGACGGGCGGGTGGATAACCACGACGAACTCGCGGCGGAGTTGAACTCGCATGGTCATCGTGTTCGCACGGGCACTGACGCAGAGATCATGCTTCGCGCCTGGCAGCGCTGGGGTGCCGAGGCGCCTGCGAGAGTCATAGGCGATTTCGCGTTCGCCTTATGGGACCCATCGAAGCGGACGCTCTTCTGTGCCCGGGATCCTCTAGGAGTGAAGAGCTTCTACTACTTCAATGGCCCGGGGTTCTTTCTGTGCGCCTCGGAGCTTCATCAACTGTTCCAGGATCCAAGGGTCGTACAAAGACCGAACGAGCCTGCTGTAGCCGAGATGCTGGTGAGGCTCCCGGTTGATCGCGAGGAGACACTCTTCGAAGGTATCCGCCGCCTCGAGCCCGCGCATTATCTGAGCGTGAGCGCGCGTGGCGTGGAACGCCGGCGCTATTACGATCTGGACGCCTCACGGGAGATCACCTATCGGAGCGACGACGAATACTCCGATCATTTTCTCTCACTGTTCAAGGAGGTGATGCGATGCCACCTTCGCAGCAACAAGGGAGTCGCCTCGGACCTGAGTGGCGGGCTTGATTCCGGATCGATTGTCTGTGTGACCGAACAACTACGCCGCGACGGCGAAGTGCAACTCCCGAATTTTGAGACCTTCACGGTTCGCTTCGACACCGGACCCGCGGCCGAGGCTGAGTACGTCGAAGAGGTCTTGCATAAGTATCCTCATCGCCATACCTACGTTCCTCCAGGCATGGCCCCGCTCGGCCAACTCATTGCCCAGGTTGCGCACTACCTGGACCTTCCGGATTTTCCCAACTCTGTATGCGCCGATTACACGCCGCTGCTTGGCAATCGTAACGACCTGAGAGTTCGGCTGACCGGTCTGGGCGGCGACGAGTGGTTTGGCTCGACCTACGCTGCATACGCCGACCTGTTGAAGCAGTTTCGCATCGTCGCGCTGTTGCGCACGCTGCGGATTGATCGAAACCAACCGGCCGGATTCGCGCCTTTTCCGGGCTATGCCAATGCTCTGGTGCGGTATGGAGTCTTGCCACTCGTGCCCTACCGCCTCAAAGCGGCGCTCAGGCCATGGCTGCGTCGCCCGCCCGAGCCTCCCGCGCTGGTCGTACCCGCGTTCGCGGCCAGGATGAAACTCATGGACCGGCTGTCTGCGAGGCAGCCGTGGCCCCGATGCCGCAGCTTCGCGCAGCAGCTCCTCTACCAGGGCTACTCGTCCGGATGGCTCTCGTACGCGCTCGAGATGGACGCGCGCTGGACCGCGGGCTTTCGACTGGAGGGACGCAGTCCCTTGCTGGACCGCCGGATACTCGAGTTTGCCTTCGCCATACCTGATAACCAGCGCTTCAGGCCCGGCGTTAGCAAGTTCGTGTTGCGCAATTCGATGCGCGGAATCCTGCCGGAGCGAATCCGGCGGCGGTCTTCCAAGGCTGACCTGACGGAGTTACACCCGATGGCGCTAATCGCGCTTGGTGGAGAGCGGCTGTTCGATCGCCTCAACGTCGTCAAAAACGGATGGGTCGACGGAGTTGCTGTGCGCAGGCTCTACCGCTCGATGGCTGAGGCGTTTTCGCGCCGCGATCCCTCCTACATGGAGAATGTCCTGGAACTATGGAATATCTTTGCGGTCGAACTCTGGCTCAACGTGGTGTTTCTCGGTATCAGCGAGCCTTTCAAGCACATAACCGAAACCAGCGCAGCGGCTTTGTGACGATCGTCGCTGCGCTATTCGCGCTGTAAACGCTGTCGCAACGTAAGGCAGAGCGAACTGAAATGGAACGAGTAAAATGTCTTTGATGCTGGATGAGCATCGCCTGTATCTTTCCGACCTGACCCGAACCTCATTGTTTCGACGGGCGATCAACGCGGTGGTCAAGCCGGGCGATGTCGTGCTCGACATCGGCTGTGGAACTGGGGTGCTTGGCCTGCTCGCGATGAAGGCCGGAGCCGCAAGGGTGTACCAGATTGACCAATCGCCCATGATCCAGGTCGCCCGCGACGTGGCATCTGCCAATGGTTACGGGCAAAGCACGATCGGGATTCACGAACGCTCCGGTCGTGCCAAGCTTCCCGAAAAGGCCGACGTCGTCGTTGCCGATCAGCTGAGCCACTTCGGAATTGGCGCCGGGATGCCCGAGGTATTCAACGACGCCCGCCGGCGTCTCCTCAAGCCGGGCGCCCGCGCGATCCCTCGACGCATCGAACTCTTCGTCGTCCCGGTGAATTTCCCCGACATGTGGCGCATCGCCAGCTTCTGGGACAAACGCCATGCGGGGCTGAAGATGTCGTCGGCACGCAGTATTGCATTCAATACCGTTTACCCCAGCGAGAAGAGCCCGCGCCGGATGCTGGGCAAACCCGCGCGGATGTTCAGCTTTGACCTTACGGAGCTGACGCCGGAACGTTTCTCTGCCAAGGCCGCGATCGAGGTTTCAGCGGCCGGCGTTATGCACGGTCTCAGCGGATGGTTCGTTGCCGAACTGGCGCCGGGCGTGATCATGACCAATTCGCCCTTTCGCAAAAGCCGAATCCAACGGTCCGCCGCGTTCTTTCCGGTCGAGAAGCCTTTAGCGCTGAGCAAGGGGGATCGCCTGGATATCACGATGACTGCTATCAGCACGCAGAACCTCCTTAGCTGGAAGGTGGAGGTCTTCAATACCAAGGGTAGGGAAAAAGCACGGTATGTTCATTCCACGCTCAAGGGAATGTCACTCATGCCTGAAGAATTGGCGAAGACACGACCAGACTTTGTGCCACGGCTGTCGGATTGGGGTGCGGCGCGAAGATCAGTGATGAACCTGGCCGATGGAACACGTATACTGGCCGAAATAGAAAGGGAAATGCTCCGACTTCACTCGGATCTTTTCCCATCAATAGCCCATGCGTCGGAGTACGTCACCAAGGTTCTCATGACTGACTTGACCTAGGTCGTCGTCTTGCATACGCTGAGTGCGCGTTTCGAATTAGGTAGCGCATCCGTATCTTGACCAGCTTCGGCGAATCAGGAAGGGCTACGTCGGTTGCAACAAGCGTAAGTATCTTATATAAAGTAACCTGACGTTCTGATGCGAGGCGAGATGCAATTGGAGTTTAGGGGTTGGAGATGACCAAAAAAATTAAGATAGACGGGCAGAAGCCTCGGACGCAGAGCGTCAAGAAACCTTATGCCCGTCCTCATCTCGTAGAGTACGGCAACGTGGCAAAGCTCACAGCTTCGGGTGGGACTGCTACTCCGGTTGACTCCATGTCAGGCATGACCGGACCCCCGATGTGACCTCCGAACCTGCGAGCCAGCAGATCGTCTGATTTCCAATCGAGGTTCGTTATCCGGCTGATTGCGCGTTGTCAATATCACAGTCGGCTGCGGTGCCTGCGCAAGAGAGCCGGCACAATCGGGCGTTGAGGCAAATCGAACGGTCTCAACCGGAAATTTCCTGGGCGTCGCGAACCGTCACTGACCCAAGCAAAACACCGATCCCGGTCTTTCGACAGCACGCTTACGGGCTGCGAATCGTTACAGACATCCCGCTTCCGGAGCTTGCCGCAATTCGGGTGTCGTCGGTCAGGTCGGCGATTCGTGCGACTCTTGGCGGCCGCTTTCAGCGCATCCGCCTCAATCCCCGATGGTACCTGCGTTCGCGGCTTCCAGGCGGCGGGACTTGGCTGCGCTGCGGCAAGACCGAGGGTGGCTACGTACTCTCCTTTGCTAACATCGCCGACTTTATCATTGACAGCTCCGGAAGCCAGGTAGTCTGCTGCAACGCGAGCAGCGACGTTAGCCTCGAGACCATTCGTCATCTCCTGATTGACCAGGTGCTTGCGCTGATCGTAAACCTGCGCGGCCGGGAGGCCCTGCACGCTACTGCGGTCGCGACGCACAGCGGCGTTTGCGCATTCACGGGGCCCGCAGGGTCGGGCAAGTCAACGCTCGCCGCGAGCTTCGTCCTATCGGGATATCCGCTGGTCTGCGATGATTGCCTGGCGCTTTCCGAAGGTAAAACGATTACGGCGCTCCCCGGTTATCCGGGCCTGCGGCTGTGGGATGATTCGATACGCGCGCTCGGCGCAAGTTCACGGAATCTGAAGCCGGTTGCGCACTATACGACGAAATCGCGCTGGCAAGACCACTCGCGACGCGCCGACTTCTGCTCGACGACACGCCGACTCGCGCGCATCTATCTGCTCGAGCGCGCGCGATCGAGCAAACGCGCAGCCCGCGTCCTGATCGAGGAGCTCGCTCCCGGCGAGGCGCTGATGGGGCTGGTCAAGGCGGCCTACAGGCTCGACATCACCGACCAAGCGATGCTGACGCGTCAGTTCCAGTTCCTGTCCCGCGTCGCCGAGCGCGTCCCGGTCAAACGCCTGATCGTGCCCAACGAATTTTCCGCACTCTCCGATGTAAGACAGGCGGTGCTGCGCGACTTGAGCAATCGCCGGCCGCCCCGCTGAGCGCTATACCGGGGCGATAGATTTCTCAGCAAAAAAAAGCTCCGCGGGTCGCAGGACCCGCGGAGCCATCAAACGATCATGACTCAAGCCTGAAATTTTCCAGCGCCGATCAGAACGTGACCAGCGGAATGCAGGCGGGACTCGACACGCCGTCGGCGTTGGCCGTGCCCCAGTCATTGCCGACCCACTGATTGTCGCCGCACGTGCTGCTCGCGTCGTGGAGATCGTAGCCGCTTGTTACACCATTGCCCGATGCCTTGATGAGGTAGACCACATCATCAGTGGTCTTTTCACTTGCATCCAGGAAAATTCCGTCACCCTGGTTACCGGTGACCGCGGGTGTAGTAGTCGTCCCTATGGGCGCATCGCCCACCCGAACATCGGAATTGGAGCCGCAACCAGACGTGCAGCCTACGTGAACACCAGCGCCGCCGTTATCCGTCGCTGTGAATACGTTGATCCTCGCGCCGCTCGAGTGTGTTATAAGCACGCCGTCGGCGCCATTGCTTGAAGCGTCGAAGTCAGTAGCTATGCACTCATCGGTGCATTGATTGAAGTAAACACCCTGCTTGGTGTTGCTGTCCGCGGCAAAATTGGACCACGTCGACGTCGCTCCGCCCGACGTGCCGTTCAGCTCCAGCCCGATTTGGTTGTCCTCCAGGGTGACGTTATCGCCAATGCTATTGTTCGACTGATCCAGGATGCCATATTTAAACCCGGAGATTGTGCTATTAAAGCCTTCGATCACGTCATTATCGGCTGCGCTTGTGATATTGATTCCCGCTCCAGTCGAGGTCGCCCCAGGGCCCGTGATGCTGTAACCGAAGAGATCCAGGGTGCTGTTGCTGCCAGTCATATTGATACAGGTGCCGGTGCCAGACTCCGTGAGGTCGTTCGCCAGCTGATAGATAGTGTCGCTCCCGCTCAGCGTCCCACACGCGGTGACGGAGGTGGGATCTACAGCGTTCGCAGACGCATGATGCTTCTTCGCCCAAGCGGCCTGTGGGCCAGTCAGGACCAGCGCTACCGTCAAAGCAAGAAAAGATACGCCAGGAGCGCCTATTCTCCGAAAAAACCCTCTTTTGATCGCCTTCATATCGTTTATGCTCCTTCGCTTTTCTTTCGTCTTCCCTAACGACACATCATTCGTAGTGGCGTCTTCGCAACCCTTGCTCTTGGAGGTTTATTCAGAACCTGCCGAAGTAGACTTGGCAATGGTTTACGACCGACGGCGCATCATTCCATTTCGCCTGTCTTCAGTCAAGTGGTTCTATGACGCCCGTTGACGGCTTTGTTGTTCGATTTTAGTCGTTAGATGTCGTAGATTAGGCTCAGCGACGAAAATCTCTACAAGTTGTTATTCTATCGCCCACAAAACGAAAGCGGCTGTCACCGATAGATACACTTGTAAGCCGTACTTGGTTCCAGCTCGCGCCTGGGGCTGTTATTGATAATTCCGTGGAATTCGACTCCCTCCTCGACCTTGCCGACTTGCCCATCGAAGCGGCGCTCGTGCTGTGCTGCGCGACAACCGCGGCCACGCCCGTGCGCACGGAGCTCGCGTCCGACCTTGCGCCGCGCGTACGCAGTTGGGACCGCGTCGTCGATATCGCCAAACGTCATGCGGTGCTCCCGCTGGTACATCGCTATCTGAAGCTCGAATGTCCGACCGCGGTTCCGGGTGAAGGGCTTGCGAAGCTGCGGACGCAGTGGCAGATGATCATTCTCTACAACCGTCATCTGACCGCCGAACTTGTGCGCCTGATGGGCCTGCTGAAAGCGGCCGGAGTTCCGGCGGTCACCTTCAAGGGCCCGGTGCTTGCCGCGATGGCATACGGATCGATCGAACTTCGCCAGTTCAGCGATCTGGATATTCTCGTGCGTCAGACTGACCTGCCGCGGGTCGCCGAAATACTCACCGCCGAACGATATTTGTCGCCGCATACCAGGCGCGAAGGCCTCGCCACCGGCTACTTTCAGGAGTACGAGGACGCCTTCGCCGGACCCGACGGGCTGGGCGCCGTGGACGTTCATTGGGACCTCACGCCGCGCTCGTTCCGTTTCGCCCCCGACGAGGAAGGCCTGTGGCGGCGCGCGCACGAGGTCGATCTGGAGCTCGGCAAAGTGATGGCGATCGCGCCCGACGACCTGTTGCTGTACATCTGCGTGCACGCCGCGAAGCATGGATGGGTCACGCTCGGATCGATCTGCGATGTCGCCGAGACCGTTCGGGCCCGTCCGGAAATCGATCTGATGGGGATACTTGACGAGGCAGCCGCGCTCGGGAGCCGCCGAATGTTCCTGACCGGCATCTGGCTGGCGCACGAGCTGGCCGGCGCGCCGATTCCCGCCGATCTTGTCCGGCTGGCTCGCGGCGACCGCGCCGCCCGGGCATTGGCAGGACGCGTCGCGGGGCAACTGTTCAGCGGAGCCACGCAGGGACGGGCAGACTTCGATCCGTGGGCGGTTCCGATCCGCTCGATCGAGGGCGCACGCGCGCGAATCCGCTACATCGTCCGCCGAATGCTGGCGCCGACGATGGGCGACTACGAACTCATCCCGCTGCCGGCAGCGCTCTTTCCGCTCTACTGGGTGATTCGGCCGTTTCGGATGGCGGTGCAATACGGGCCGCGGCTGGTCCGCGGCTCTTCGAAGAGCTCGAACACGTGAGCAGTCTCAATTTTTGATTTTTCAGTGGATTTTTGGTGAGCCGGCCGGGACTTGAACCCGGGACCCTGTGATTAAAAGTCACATGCTCTACCGCCTGAGCTACCGGCTCGCCCGAGAGCTTTCAATGCTTACAGGTAATTCGAAGGATTGGGAATAGTCGCGACTTCCGAAGTCGGTTCCGCAACGCCGCCGCGCTGCGATTTCAACTATGCATGTGCGGCGAAAACTCTATCTTTAGACACTCAAATTAGCTCAAAGCGTGGTGCAGGTTACCAGCAGAGCGACCGAAATGAGGGCGCTGCAGGCGCCACGCTATGTCATTTTCTGTCAAAGTTTCTGTCCAGCGACGTCATAGTTGCACCGCGCGCATCACGGTGAAGAGCGCAATGACAAAACATAAGTTGACTAGCCTTTGCCCAAAATCAGGAGTTGCTGCGCCGACCTGCTTGACAGGCAACCCACTACTGGAATATATCCAAACCCTACAAATTAGTAGAGCAGGTTTGGGGAATAAGCGGAAGTCAGAAGTTAGAAGTTAGAAGAGTCAGCGCTCGAGGGGAACTGAAGATGCGCCTACATGAGTACTCGGCGAATGGATCGTCGGTCGCGACTGCGAGGCAGAATCTTGGCGCCCAGCCGTTGGACGCAACGTCCGAGTGGTTGAGCCTGGCGGAACTTGCGCACGGGTCGGAACGGATCGGCGGGGCGGTGGTGCGGTCGGCGCACGCGCGCAAAATACTCAAAACCATTTCACGCTTGAGTCCGTACAAGTCGACCGTGCTGATTCACGGCGAATCCGGAACCGGCAAGGAACTGGTCGCGCGCGCGCTGCATACGATGGGCTCGGCGCCAAACGGCCCGTTCGTGACCTTCAATTGCTCCAACCTGGTCGATTCGCTGGCAGAGTCGCAGCTTTTCGGTCATGTGCGCGGCGCATTCACCGATGCCCGCGAGGATTCGCTCGGCTATTTCCGCTCCGCCAGTGGCGGAACTCTATTTCTGGACGAAGTCGGCGAGCTTCCGCTGCACCTGCAGCCCAAGCTGCTGCGCGCGCTCGATACCCACGAGATTCAGCCGGTCGGTTCGTCACGCACCTACTCGGTTGATATCCGGCTGGTCGCGGCAAGCAATCGCAACCTGCACGCGATGGTCAAGGCGGGGCAATTCCGCGACGACCTCTACTACCGGCTTAACGCGGCGGCAATCCTGGTTCCGCCGCTTCGCGACCGGCGCGAGGCAATCCCGGCCTTCATCGCTCATTTTATCGAGCACTTCAACCGCCTGTTCGGCAAAGATATAAAGCTCGTATCGCGGACCGCCGTGGACGCGCTGTGCGCCAACCAGTGGCCCGGCAACGTCCGCGAGCTTGGCCATGCAATCGAGAGCGCGGTTCTGATGACCGAAACTGATCGTATCGATCTCCACGACCTGCCTTTGCGCCACGACGATGCGAATCCGCAAGTGCTGGTCGAGCCGGTCGGGAAGGTGCTGCAAAACGGCGGGCTCAATCTCGAAGGCGGGCACAATAGCGCCGGGATTGACTGCGAGAAGGCGTCGCAGCGGTGCTTCGAAATGGCGACCTGGCCTTACTCGCTCGACGCGGTAATCCGCGAGGCCTCGAAACTCGCGCTGGTTCGCGCGCTGCAAGCGACCCAGGGCAATTGCCATCGTGCGGCCGAGCTGCTGGGCGTATCGCGCTACACGGTTTACCGAATGCTGAACCGGTTTGGCCTGGGCGAAGGCCATACCTACCGGACGCTGCGCAAGTCGACGGTACGCCGCGCGTCCTGAATCCCCTCTGACGGCCTCTCCCGGTTTGCGACTGGCGACCTGACTCGCCAGCCGCGGGAGCGGCTATGACCTCAAGCGGAAAGGCCTAAGAAAAAACGACTGGATTTCCCGAAAGATGGACAGTACGCGATCGATCCTGTACACCTGACTCGGTTACAGGAGGTCGGGTCCTGGAGCCGCGAACGGGAAGCGACCTGACGGGCTCCGTGGGTTGTTGAGCACGCTGCGCCCGCGGAAGGCGCAGTAAAGGGCAAGGCGCGCATGCCGATCGAAACATCGCGCGACGAATTCTCCGAAGAAGACCTTCCTCCGCCTACTGGCACGATCTTCATATTAGGAACGTACATGCTGGTGCTCGCGGTGGCCTGGGCCGTGATGTTCTGGATGCTGCTGGGCAGATAAATGGAACGGTACGAGAAGGCCTTCCTCGCGGCGTGCGCGGTAATACTGGTGATTTTTCTGGGCGCGCTTGCCTACGGCAGCGTCGCGATGGGCGTGCATCTTCCTTCCCGTGGCGGGCTGATCTATTGCGGGGTCGGCGAGAAGCTTCGCAAGGTGCTGAGCAAAACGCCGCCTTTCGATCACCCCGGAGTGCAGGAAATCGCGCCGGGGAAATACCGGGCGGTGGTGATCGCGAAGACTTGGACCTTCGCTCCCAATGAGATCGACCTTCCGGTGGGCGCCGAGGTGAGGTTCGTCGCAACCTCGGTTGACGTAATTCACGGATTTTTCATCGTCGGCACGCGGGTCAACGTGATGCTGGTTCCCGGGGAGATTTCTCAATTCGACTATCGCTTTACCAAGCCCGGCGAATACCTGCTGATATGCCAGGAATACTGCGGCGAGCTGCATCAGACGATGGCCGGGAAGGTGGTGGTCAAATGAGTACGGCGGTCGTCTCGGAGCCGTCGGGCTTCGCCCTGCCGCAGGGCCAGTTGAACGTTATCAAATGGAACATCTATTTCGGGTTCGCGGTGCTTGCGGTCGGCGTCATCATGGGACTGGCTCAGGCGCTCAGTTACGCGCGAATAAACGTCGTCCAATACTATCCGGTAGTGAAATCCTACTACCAGGCGCTGACGATTCATGGGGTGTTCAACGCGCTGGTGCTGACCACGGCGTTCGCCAACGGCTTTATCGCGCTGACCACGGCGCGAGGTCTCGGCCGCAAGCTCAATAATGCGCTGCTGCATGCGGCGTTGTGGACGCTTTTTATCGGCTCGATCCTGGCGGCGTATGCGATGTTCGCCGACAAGGCCTCGGTCCTGTACACCTTCTACCCGCCGCTGGAAGCCCACTGGACGTTCTACCTGGGCCTCGCGTTGGTGGTGGTCAGCACGTGGATAACCTCGGCGGCCCAACTCGCGGCGCTGCGCGGATGGCGCAAGGATCATCGGGGCGAGCGAGTGCCGCTGCTCGCCTTCATGTCGATCGCAACCTACGTGATGTGGGATATCGCATCGGTCGGGCTGGCCGTAGAGGTCGTGGTGTTCCTGCTGCCATGGTCGCTGGGATTGCTTCCGGGCGTCGATCCGATGCTCGATCGCACGCTGTTCTGGTTCACGGGGCATCCGATCGTGTACTTCTGGCTGCTGCCGGTTTACGTTTCATGGTACGGACTGATTCCCAAACAGGCCGGCGGCGTGCTGTTCAGCGACACCGTGACGCGGGTGGCCTTCATACTTTTCATCCTGCTGATCCCGGTCGGCTTTCATCATCAGTTCATGGACCCGGGAGTATCGCAGGGACTGAAGTTCACCATCGCGGCCATGACCTTCGCGATTTTCTTCCCCAGCCTGATAACGGCGTTCTCGGTAATGTATGCGCTCGAGATCGGGGGACGCCGCCGGGGCGGGAACGGGCTGGTCGGATGGTTTTTCAAGATTCCATGGAGCGATCCGTCGGTGGCGGCGCAGGTGCTGGCGATGATCGCATTCCTGATCGGCGGCATCTCCGGGCTGATGAACGCGAGCTACACCATGGACATGGAGATTCACAACACGGCGTTCATATCGGGCCATTTTCATCAAACCGTCGGCTGTGCGGTGGCTCTCTCCTACATGGGAATTGCCTACTGGCTGATACCGTATTTCGAGCGGCGCGAGCTATGGTTGCCGCGCCTGGCACTGTTCCAGGCATTTTTGTATTTCATCGCAGTGATGATTTTCTCCAACGGCCTGGAAGCGGGCGGCATGGAGGGATTGCCGCGGCGCACCGACATGGTGCATGCAACCTACGGGCTGGCGGCGTGGAAGATTCCGGGAATCATGACCGCGTTGGGCGGAACGCTGATGTTCGCGAGCGCGATGCTGTTCTTTCTCATCGTGGTGATGACGATAGTCGCCGGCAAAAGGACCGCGCAGCGCGACCTTCCGTTCACCGCGACGGTCCAGGCGCCACCCACCGTCGGATGGCAGCCGCGGCTCGATCGGCTCAGCTACTGGGTCCTGATTTCGGTCGTGCTGGTAATCGCGGTCTATGGCCCATTTTTTCTCGAACACTTCCCGCCCAGCCTCTCGATCCAGGGCCTGATCTATCCTTAGCAGGCTGAGCCGGCCGGCTTCATCACCCGCCCGTTGAGCCGGTTGGCACAAGCCGTGTAACCTACCGGCAAAGGGCCGCGCGGCGGGCCCAAAAAACCATGAGAGAGCCAAGCTAAACGGTGCCTCGCGTTTCTGTAATCATTCCCGCGTACAACGCGGCCGCGACTATCGCCGGCACCCTGGACAGCGTAATCGGGCAGACCTTCCAGGATTTTGAAATCATTTGCGTTGACGACGGCTCGACCGATCGAACCCGCGCAATCGTTGAACAGTACGCCCGAGACTGCGGCGACCGAGTGAAGCTTGTCGAGCAGGCCAACAGCGGACCGGCGGCGGGGCGCAACAACGGCGCGCGGCATTCGACGGGCGAGTATCTCGCTTTCCTCGATGCCGACGACGTCTGGACGGCGCCGATGCTCGAGCGGACGGTGGCGGTTCTGGACGCCGACCCCCTGCTCTCGCTGGTGTATTGCAACGCGGCGCTCGCCGACAGCGAAGGCGTGGCGCTGGATACGTCGCTGGTCGGCAAAGGCTTCGACCATCCGCCGTCGATCCATGAACTGCTGACGCGGCTGTGGCCGATAATGCCCAGCGCGGCGCTGGTGCGGCGCTCCGGTTACGAAAAATGCGGCGGCTATCGCGACGAATTGCGCGGCGCGAGCTTCCGCTTCGAGGACGTAGATTTCTGGATCAAGATGCGCGAGCAGGGGCCGTTCGGCTATATCGCCGAGCCGCTGGTGATATGGCGGTTCGCGTGGTTTCCGAAGCAGCTCAAGCGGTTGCCTGACTATTCGAAAGCATTGCACGTCTTCGAGGCGTATCTGCAGGAGCGTTACGGAGTCTCCGCGGCGCCGCTGGTGAATGCGCGGACGCGGGCTCCGCGAAGTATCCTGGCGACGATAGGATTGAAGGCGCTTCGCGACGGCGATCGCCGGCGCGCGCGGGCGGCGTTCGCGCGCGCGATCAGGGTGGATCCCTACCGGTTCAAGAACTACCTGCGCTGGATGAGGACGTTTCTGCCCGATCGGCTGGCGCAGAATCTTTCGGGTAAAAGTTCGCGGCGTGCTCGATCTGGCGGCGCGTATCAGGAATAAATAGACGGCGGATCGCTTTTCGGCTTTTCACTGTTGGAGGCATTTTCAATGCGGGTGATTGTAACTGGCGGGGACGGCTACCTTGGATGGCCGCAGGCGATGTACTTGTCCAAGCGCGGCTACGAAGTATGCGTGGTCGATAACTTCAGCCGCCGTCTATGGGACCTCGAAGGCGGCACCGAGAGCCTGATTCCGATTGCGCCGCTGCAGGACCGGGTGGCGGTGTGGCGCGAAAAAACCGGCAAGACGATACAGACGGCGATCGGCGATTTGACCGATTTCCCTTTTATCAGCGCCGTGGTCCGCGATTTCAAGCCCGACGCAATCGTCCACTACGGCGAGCAGCGCAGCGCGCCATTTTCGATGATCGATCGGCGCCATTCGGTGCTCACCCAGGTCAACAATCTGGTCGGCACGCTCAACGCCGTTTACGCCATTCGCGAGCATGTGCCGGAGTGCCACCTGGTCAAGCTCGGCACGATGGGCGAGTACGGAACCCCGAACATCGACATCGAAGAGGGCTTTATCGAGATTACCCACAACGGGCGCACCGACACCCTGCCCTATCCCAAGCAGCCGGGCTCGTTCTATCACCTGTCCAAGGTTCACGACTCGCACAATATCCAGTTCGCGTGCAAAATCTGGGGAATCCGGGCGACCGACCTCAACCAGGGCGTCGTTTACGGAATCGACACCGACGAGACGATGCTCGACGAGCGCCTGGCGACGCGCTTCGACTACGACGGAATCTGGGGCACGGTGCTTAATCGGTTCTGTATCGAGGCTGCGATCGGGCATCCGCTCACCGTGCACGGCAAGGGCGGCCAGACCCGCGGCTACCTGAACATCCGCGACACGATGCGATGCATCGAAATCGCGATCGAGAAACCCGCCAAGGCCGGCGAATACCGCGTCTTCAACCAGTTCACCGAGCAGTTCTCGGTCGAGCAGCTCGCCGACCTGATCCAGGTTGCGGCGAAGCACAAGGGCCGCAGCGTCGAGATTCAGCATATCGCGGACCCGCGCGTCGAGGCCGAAGTCCACTACTACAACGCCAAGCACACCAAGCTCATCGACCTGGGCCTCAAGCCGCGCCTGCTGTCGGAGGTGCTGATCGATTCGATCTTCGACAAGGTCGAGCATTTCAAGCATCGCGTGAAGCTGGATCGCATCGACGCGCTGGTGAACTGGCGGCGGATCAGCAATGCGGTCGGGTATGGATCGATGTCGTCGCCGGCGGCGCCCGCCGAGACTGAACCCAAGCCCAAGGCGCGGGTCTCGGGCACGCGGTAGGGAAGCTGCGCTCGATGCGCAAGTAACTTTTCAGGTGGCGCGGATCGCGCGATAGCGGCTAGCTTCGAAGATCGAACCGCAGAAGCTATCGACGGTCACGCGAACGGTCGAGTGCGCGAATAATGCTCATCGGGAGTAGCGTTCGCGCGATCCGCAAATATGTCTTGAACGCCGTGCGATCATAAGAGAGCGAGCGAATCAGGCATTTGCGCGCGGCGGCTCGATTGCCCTTCCTGAGCTCAGCAAGGCCGGTATTTCTGAGGATACGGACTTTGTGTTGGGTGTAACTCTGAAGAACTCCAGAGGCGCGATCTCCATATCGAGATCGAATCGACCGCACGAAGAGCTCGCCGCGGCTGTCTCGCCTGAGCACCTTGGGATATAGCGGGCCCATCGTGAACCGCGTGAGCTTTTCGGGCAAATAGCTGAACTCGCCTTGTTCGCGAATACGAATCCAGAAGTCCAGGTCCTCGCTGAATCCTTCGGCAAAACGGCCGCACTTTTCATAGGCCGCCCGACGCATCACGACCGTACTCGGCATGATCGGCCACAAACGGCTGAGCATCTCGTCGAGGGTGGGAGAATGCGCTGTTTGCGCATCGACGGGCGAAGTACCCAGCTCGCGGCCGGCGGTGTCGCAATTGGAAACATCCGTATAGACGAGTGCGACTTGCCGAGACTGGTCGAGAATCGCGATCGACTTTTCGAGTTTGGTTGGCAGCCAGAAATCATCTGCGTCCAACAACGCGAGATACTCGGCTTTCGACTTTGCGATTCCGGCGTTGCGGGCGGCGCAAAATCCCTGGTTGGGCTGCCGAATGACCACGATCCTGGAGCCGAACCGTTCAAGTATGGAAGCGGTTGCGTCGGTCGAGCCGTCATCGACGACGACGACTTCGTAGTCGGTGAAGGTTTGATCGAAAATGCTCTGGAGCACGTCGCTAATCGTGGCGGCCCCGTTATAAACCGGGATTATTGCCGAGACGCGCGGCGTGCGTCCGCCGGATGTTGACGCGGCAGATGTCATCCGCGCCGGCTCAGGCCTCGCCATCGCCCGTGCGCGAGGCCGCCAGCGGCGAGCGAGCCGGAAGAAAAGTCTTCAAGTATCGACGGTAGGCCTTCGGTGACGCGGGTTGATAGTGGATGACGCGGGCGAGACAACGGCGCGCATCCTTGGGGCGTCCCTCCTCCATCAGAGTGCGGGCCATATGTCTCATGACCTTCATTCGCATGCGCCGGAATTCGCGGATGAGACCGGTGGCCGAGGCGCCATAGCGCACGCGGACCAGCCGAACGAACAGTTCGCACTCCCGCTCGCGTTCCAGCGCCTTGGGATAGAGCGGGCGCGTGGTCTTGCGCATCAGCAATTCGGGGACGGATCGGAAATGTCCGTGTTCGCGGCCATTGAGCAGGAAATAGAGATCCTCGCATGACGTTACGAAGCGCTCGTCAAATCCACCGCATCGGTCGAAGACCTCGCGGCGCACCATGAACTGACTCGGCACGACATTCCACGGGCGCTCGAGCATCTGCGCGAGCGTCGGAGAATCGACGCCTTGGGTCTGGCTGTCCTGATTGGGCATCGGCCGCCCGTTTAGATCGACCCTGAGCGCGCCCGTGTACACCAGCACGCAATTCGGATCTTGATCAAGGACGGCTGCGGATCGCGCGAGCTTTTCGGGCATCCACTCGTCGTCAGCGTCGAGGAACGCGACATACTCGCCGCCCGATGCGCGTACGCCTGCGTTGCGCGCCCCGGCAAGACCGCGATTGGGCTGGCTGACAACTCGAATTCGATCGCCGTAACCGGCCAGCACCGACGCGGTATCGTCGGTCGAGCCATCGTCGAGGACCACGACTTCGTAGTCGGAGCACGACTGGGCGAATACGCTCGCCAGTGCGCGGCGGATCGTGGCTGCGCCATTATATACCGGAATTACTACCGACACCTTTGCCATTGCGGGTCGCTATTTCCCCTGAATGGCGTCAGCGCGAGGAGCTGCGGGACTGCAATCAGCCTGAGGTCTCTTCCACATGGAAAGGTCTCGCCCGATCATCGGCTCCAGCGCATCGAATTCCGGCCGCATTAAATCGTGAAGGCGCGCTTCAGTCTCCTGATCAAGCGATGAGAACTTCGGCCCGCCGCCGAATGAGAATTTCCAAAGTCCCGCTCGTTCAAGGAAATTGAGCATGCCGTAAAGTTGTTTCTCTTCGAGCCAGTACATGAAATGGCGCGCCTTGCGGGCGACGTGCGGAAACCTTGGCAGATCGGTAATTGAATTGATCAACTTGCCCTGAGCTGCCAACGCCGGCACCGGGTACCGCGCGATACCGATAAAATCGCAAACCCGGTCGAGGTAGGCCTGCGGATCGGCGCGCAGGTCGTCGTTGAGCAGGACCAGCACCCGGTCCTGGCCAAAACGCGCGCGCCAGTCGGGCAGATGCCTGGCGTAGCGGGTCACTTCGATCACCTGCGGAACTTTTACGAGGAACTCATCGAGCGGAAAATTCGTAAGCGTGTAGTGACGCCAGAGTTTATAAGCCGAGTAGATTCGTTCGACCGGATTGCGAAACGTGCAGATGATTTTGCATCGCGGGATATGCAGCGCGATGCGCTCGGCGGCCTCGGGGAAGCCGAAGTATGGATTGACCTCGCCAATCGGGCGGCCGCCGCCGGCATCGCGAAAGTGATGCGCGTACCACTGGATCCCCTTGTGGTAGTTGGTGGTGAAGAAATCGGTCTCCTTGATTCCGGCCGGCAGATCGACGCGGCCCTTGAGGACTTCATGAAGCCACGTTGTGCCGGTCCTGCCCGGTCCGACCGCAACGAAATCGGGCAGTCTCAGTTGACGTCCGCTATTTGAAGATTGGGTCACGAAGATCGTCACGGCTGGTAGCGCGTGCACCAGCTACAGCGGCCTTTCGCTTATCGTGGCCAGCTTGTGGTGCGCGCGGTTTCTTCCACGCAGAGAGATCGATCGCAAGCAATTCCTCGAGCTCCTCGACTTCGGGGAGGTAGCGCTGACGCAGGTGCTCCTCCTGCTCGGGCGTCATCCGGCCGAACGGCTCGCCGCGGCCATGGCAGAAATCCCATACGCCCCAGCGGTCCAGAAGATTTATCGCACCGTATGCCTGGCGGACCTTGAACCAGTACATCAAGCGCGTCGCGCTGCGGGCGAGCCTGCGATTTTTTGGCGCGCGATCGAACGAATGAACATCGTCGCGGATTTCGGGCCGCGCGGAAAGTGCAATCCGCTCGATGCCTATGAAATCGGTCACCCGATCCAGATACGTCTGCGGCTGCTCGCGCAATTCATCATACATCGTGATGAGCACGTTCTGGCGGCCGAAGTTTTCGAACCATTTGCGCAGATGGAACGCGTAGCGGTTGCCGCCGCCTAAACTGGGCCGGGATTTCAGGACCTCGTCGAACGAACCGCGCGCCCAGGCGTAGTGCGCAACCAGTTTATAGACCGAAAACGAATGCTCGACGGGATCGCGCAGGGTGATGATTACCCGGCAGTTCGGAATGTGGGTCTTGATGCGATCGGGGGTGAGCGGATCGAACAGGTAGGGACAGATCTCGACGATCGGCCGCTGGCCGGTTGCGTAGCGAAAATGGCGCGCGTACCAGTCGATACCCTTGTCGTAGTAGAAGCTGAAAAACTGGGTTTCCTTGACGCCGTAGGGCAGATCGACATGGCCTTCGAGCACCCGATGCAACCAGGTAGTGCCGGTGCGACCGGGACCGGCGCCGATGATCTCAGGGAGCCGATGTTTGATGGTTGCGCTCATCCGTTGGCCAGTCGCTGCAGCCGGGGCGCCGGGGAAGTATCGATAGTGCGCGGCGAGCGCGATTTCTTCCACGCGGAGAGATCGATCATCAGCAATTCCTCGAGCGCTTCGACCTCGGGCAGAAAGCGCGCGCGCAAGCGCTCATCCTGCTCGGGAGTAAGGCCCGGAAACAGGTCGCCGCGCCCGTGGCAGAACTCCCACACGCCCGCGCGCTCGAGCAGGTTGATAACGCGATACGCCTGATGGCCCCTGAGCCAGTACATGAACCTGGTCGCTCTGCGCGCGAGTTTGCGGTTTTTGGGCGCACGAGCAAAAGCATTCACATCGCCACTGAGATCGGGGCGCGGCGAGAGCACGACTCGCTCGGCGCTCATAAAGTCGCAAACCCGATTCACATAGCTCTGCGGATCCGCGCGCAATTCATCATATATCGTGACCAGGACGTTCTCGCGGCCGAAACTCTCGAAGCACCTCTCGAGACGCGCCGCGTAGCGATTGGCGCCACCCAGCTGCGGCAACGCTATGAGGGCCTCGTCGAAGGTTCCGCGACGCACCCATCCGTAATGACGCTGAAGCTTGTACGCAGAATAGATTCTATCGACCGGATCGCGCATCGTCGCGACGATCCTGCAGTTCGGGATGTGGGTCTTGATGCGTTCGAGCGCCAGCGGATGAAAAAAATATGGGCAGATTTCGGCGATCGTGCGATCGCCGGTCGCGTAGCGAAAATGGCGCGCGTACCAGTCGATACCCTTGTCGTAAAACGTGTTGAAGAACTGGGTTTCCTTGACGCCGCAGGGCATGTCGACCACGTCGCGCAGCGCGTTGTAAAGCCAGGTCGAACCGGTGCGCGGCGGCCCGATTACGATAACGTCGGGGAGCCTCGAGGGGCGCGCGCTTCGCATTGCGGGCAATATAGAGTTCGAAGATTGTGGCTTGGCGATGGTCATTCCGGACCTGCCCCAGCACCGGCATCGCGGCGATGACCGTCAACGATAACATCGCCAATATTTCATATCAATCAGGGCGCGGGCGCCAGCGCAGGTCGGCGCGCGGGAATCGCCGCGCAGGGTGCGGCTGCGACAGCGGTGTTGCGATGCTCACATCTGACTGAGCGACAGTTTCGAGCCGCCCTCAAATCGGTAATAATTGACCTCCACGATCCAGACTGATACTTCGAATGGATCTGGAACATGCGGAGGATGCGCCGGCGGCGGCCCTGTGGGACTCCCGGCGCGACGGTTTGAAACGGATGAAGAAATATAGATGAGTACGCAGACCGAAAATTCAAAGTTTTACGAGCCGATCGTACCGTCGGACCAGATTCAGTATCGCGAATACAAGCTGCTGCTGAAGCCGGAGCGGTTTCCCGACGAGAAAGCGTTTCACAAGTTCTGGAAGTTAGCGCATCACGCGGCGAAGTCACTCGGTATCAAGCTGGGCAAGATCGACCAATCGGTCAAGCCGCATCAGCGCGAAGTGGTGTTCTACGACACGCCGCACTTCAAGCTCTACAATCACGGCTTCATCCTGAGAAAACGCACCTTCTATCATCACGGTCTGCCCGACGCGAAGCACGAGCTGGTGATCAAATTTCGGCATCCGGAAAAGAAGACGGCGCTGGCGGTGGATCCGCGTCCGCTGCTGCCGTGCGCGTACACGCTGAAGTTCAAGGAGGAAATCCTCCTGCCGAAAGATGGCGCGCTGGGGATGCGGCTGGTGTATTCGCACAACTGCGAGCTCGACACACCCAACATCATATTGACGCAGCGATTCGAAACGACCGCGGAAGCATTTCCGGCGCTTAAGAAAATCGACGCGAACCCGAAGGCGGCACTGAGCGTAGTCAACGGCGTATCGATCCAGGAATACGAGGTTGACCTCGGGATGCTGGACTTCGGGCACAAGCTCGAGGCGAAGGCGACGCTGGCGGTATGGCGGGTGCGCACGACCAACACGCCAATCGTGGCGGAGTTCGGCTACCAATTGAAGTTCGATAGTCCCGAAGCGGTGCGGCGCAAGCAGCGCGAGCTTTCCGAATTCTTCTACACGGCCCTGCAGTCGCGGGCCTCAGACTGGGTGCAGCGTGGAACAACCAAAACCGCCCTCATCTACGGATACGGAAACACCAGTCTCAAGCACCAGGAATGAACCCGATCTTCATCCGAGCCTGCTGACGCTCTTCCGAATCTTCCTGCTCGCGGGCGGGCTCAGCTTCGGCGGCGGCGCGGTTGCCTATTTGCGCGAATACCTGGTGCAACAAGAAGGATGGCTCGACGACGAGGGATTTCTCGGCGCGATGGAGATCAGCGAGACGCTGCCGGGGCTCAACGCCGTCAACATGGCGATCATCATGGGCGACAATCTGCGCGGGCTGGCCGGCGCGGCGGTGTCGGTCATCGGGATGCTGCTGCCGGGGGGAATCGTCGTGATGGTGCTGGGGATACTGTATCAATCGAATCACGGCAATCCCGACGTCAAGCGTTTTCTGCTCGGGATCGCAGCCGCGGCGGTTGGCTTGCTGTCGGCGGTGACGTTGCAGATCGGGCGGCGCCAATTCCGCCAACTCCCGGATATCGCGATCATCATCCTGACGTTTCTGGCGGTCAGCTTCGTTAAATTGCCGCTGTTCGTGGTGCTGCTGGGTCTCGGGCCGATATCGGTCTGGCTCTACCGGCCCAAGGTCTCAAAACCGCGCGCGCAGGATGAGCATTTGCCATTTCATCGCGGCCCGCGCCATCACCTGTTTCGTCATTAACTATTGAGATCGAAACCCGCATGACGCGATTGATACATCTGTTCCTGGTTTTCGCTCTGCTGTCGGTGTTGGCGGTCGGCGGCGGCACGGCGGTGCTGCCCGAGATGCAGCACATGACGGTGCATACGTTTCACTGGCTGAGTGACGCGCAGTTCCGCAACATCTACAGCCTCGGCCAGGTTGCGCCGGGACCAAACATGTTGATGGTGCTGGTGATTGGTTATCAGCTGGCGGGATGGGCCGGGATGGTGGTGGTGGGAATCGCATTTTTCCTGCCCGACTGCGTGATTACATTGTTCGTCAATCGATGGTGGGTGCATCTGGGCGGGTGGCCGTGGCGTACATCGATTCAGCGCGGGCTGGCGCCGGTCGCAATCGGCCTGATGACGTCGGGGACGTTTGCGATTGCGAGGCTTTCGATCGTGAACGTGCCGACGCTGGCGATCGCAATTGCGGTGTTCGGAATTTTGCTGTGGCGCCACATCAATCCGGGCGTACTGGTGCTGGTGGGAGGCGCGGTTTACATGTTGTTGAGATAGGCCGCGGGAATCGACGTCCGCGCGTGAGTGAAAAGAAAACGCCGGCAGGAGTGGATGCTCCTGCCGGCGTCGTACAATCAGGATCGTAAGGCGATTGGCCTCGCGGCCGCCTTGCTACATGTGTCCGGTTTCGGACATCTTCACCATCGCCTCGGTGCTGAAGAACGCTCGATCCACCGCGCCCATGTTGATGTACCAGCATTCACGCTCGGGCGTCTCGATGCCGGGCAGGTAGCACATCGTGGCCTGGCCGCTCTGCACATCGCTGGAGCAGGAGCCGACGACGAATTCTCGCTTGAAAGGATAGATGGCGACTTTCGCGTCGGGCACCGGGCGATCGCGATACGCGAGCCAGAAGATGTTGTTGCGGAACAGCGCGCCACGACGATCGTAGGTATCGATGTACGGCTCGAACCACATTTCAGAATCCATGTAGATGACGGTCTTGGAATCGAGCGCCGAGGAGTTGTTGACGCCGCGCCGCGGCTCGGCGGTCACGATGTACATGTGGCGCATCTGCCAACGCTCCGGGCATGCGCTGCCGCCGCCGTCGGTGGCGCAGCGGATTTCCGGCGAATGCTCGGCGTCAACCGTCGCGAGCATCTCCTTCTCGCCAATGAACTTATAGTCGTACTCTTCGGTCTTCGGATTGAAACCCGAATAGCGATCGGGGTCAAAGCTCTGCGCGCCGGTCGCGGTCGAATTCATCGCCTCGTTCAGACGGCGCAGGCGCCGCGTGCCGGGCTCCCAAGCCCAGGTGTCGTCGCCATGAGTCGGACTGCCGTACCGATAACGCAGCAGACTGCTGCCACGTTCAGCCTGGGGCGCGAGTTCGGGACCGAGCAGGAACAACCACAGGCGGTTGGTAATCTTGAAGTCGGGATCGACGGGAATCGGCTCGACCTCGGTTCGGCCGACCAGATCATAACCGGCGTAGTGCCCCTCCTGCAGGTATTCGACTGGAAAATAGGGCTTCTTGTAGCCGGTGTAGACCGTCTCGCAATCGAAATATCGCAGGTCGTAGTCGTCAGTGCTGATCGGACGCCACAAGGCGTTCCAGACGACCTTACTCGCGACGTAGGGATCGTTGGCGTCGATCAGCGGGAACGGCTGGCCGGCGACATAGCCGATGACGCTGCGATGATCCTTCGACAGCTGTACTTGCGACGAATATTTCTCGGTCGCGTCCTTATACGGCGGCGGCCAATCGATGCGCGAGGTGGGGACTATTTTCATCGTCATCCCGCGCTGCACTTTGTAGAACACGCCCGGCGAAACCAGATCCTTCACCTGCGCCGCGTTGTCCGGATTGATAAAATCGCCCGGCTTGACGCCTGCCTCCCCCGGCAAGCTCAAGGCCAAGAGGGCCAACAATCCAAGGCCCCCGGCGACGACTGTTTTGCAAAACCCCGTAATCCCCGATTCCATTCGAACCTCCGTAAAAGCCTTGAGCCGTTTTCCCCCGGCTGGATAAAAATACTCGCGAGCACGCATTTTTCAAGAACCTCTATTAGAATGGAAGCATGCCGATGTCAATCTGGCTATTGCGTATCAAATAAAATTTACCTGTTGCGTTCCCAGAGGCACGGATTGACGCGCGGCGATATCGCCGTTTTGCCGGCAATCCACTGGGCAGTTTATATGAAGATAGGCCGCGGGAATCGACGTCCGCGCGTGAGTGAAAAGAAAACGCCGGCAGAAGCGGATGCTCCTGCCGGCGTCGTACGATCAGAATCGTAAGGCGACTGCCTCGCGGCTGCTTGCTACATGTGTCCGGTTTCGGACATCTTCACCATCGCCTCGGTGGTGAAGAAGGCTCGATCCACCGCACCCATGTTGATGTACCAGCATTCACGCTCGGGTGTCTCGATGCCGGGCAGATAGCACATCGTTGCCTGGCTGCTCTGCACATCGGTGGAGCAGGCGCCGACGACGAATTCTCGCTTGAAAGGATAGATGGCGATTTTCGCGTCGGGCACCGGACGATCGCGATACGCGAGCCAGAAGACGTTGTTGCGGAACAGCTGGCCGCGGCGATCGTAGGTATCGATATACGGCTCGAACCACATTTCAGAATCCATGTAGATGACCGTCTTGGAATCGATCGCCTCGGCGTTGTTAACGCTGCGTCGCGGTTCGGCGCTCACGATGTACATGTGGCGCATCTGCCAACGCTCGGGGCATGCGCTGCCGCCGCCGTCGGTGGCGCATCGCAGTTCCGGTGAATGCTCGGCGTCAACCGAGCCGAGCATCTCCTTCTCGCCAATGAACTTATAGTCGTACTCTTCGGTCTTGGGATTGAAACCCGAATAGTGATCGGGGCTGAAGGTCTGCGTGCCGGTCGCGGTCGAATTCATCGCCTCGTTCAGACGGCGCAGGCGCCGCGTGCCGGGCTCCCAGGCCCAGGTGTCGTCGCCATGAGTCGGACTGCCGTACCGATAACGCAGCAGACTGGTGCCACGTTCATTCTGGGGCGCGAGTTCCGGACCGAGCAGGAACAACCACAGGCGGTTGGTAATCTTGAAGTCGGGATCGACGGGCATTGGCTCGACCTCGGTTCGCCCGACCAGGTCATAACCCGCGTAATGCCCCGTTTGATAGTACCAGAGTGCAAAGTAGGGCTTGTTGATGCCGGTGTAAACCGTGTCGCAATCGAAATATCGCAGGTCGTAGTCGTCATTGCTGATCGGACGCCACAAGGCATTCCAGACGATCTTGGTCGCGACGTAGGGATCGTTGGCGTCAATGAGCGGGAACGGCTGGCCGGCGACATAGCCGACGACACTGCGATGATCCTTCGAGAGTTGTACCTGCGACGCGTATTTTTCGGTCGCGTCCTTGTACGGCGGCGGCCAATCGATGCGCGAGGTGGGGACTATTTTCATCGTCATCCCACGCTGCACCTTGTAGAACACGCCCGGCGAAACCAGATCCTTCACCTGCGACGCGTTGTTCGGAGTGATGAAGTCGCCCGGCTTGACGCCTGCCTCCCCCGGCAAGCTCAAAGCCAAGAGGGCCAACAATCCAAGGCCCCCGGCGACGACTGTTTTGCGAAACCCCGCTATCCCCAATTGCATTCGAACCTCCGTAGAAGCCTTGAGCCGTTTTCCCCGTGGCTGGATAAACTAACCGCCCGCTTAGAGTTTTCAGTAATATCTATTAGAAAAAAAGACGCGGAATGTCAACCCGCCTAATCGTATGAAATCTAGCCGTCGTGTTCCCAGAGGCGCGGATTGACGCGTGGTGAAGCAGCCTATTTGCCGGCAATCCACTGGGCAGTTTATATGAAGATAGGCCGCGGGAATCGACGTCCGCGCATGAGAGAAAAGAAAACGCCGGCAGGAGTGGATGCTCCTGCCGGCGTCGTACGATCAGAATCGTGAGGCGATTCGCCTCGCGGCCGCTTGCTACATGTGTCCGGTCTCGGACATCTTCACCATCGCCTCGGTGGTAAAGAAGGCTCGATCCACCGCGCCCATGTTGATGTACCAGCATTCACGCTCGGGCGTCTCGATGCCGGGCAGGTAGCACATCGTGGCCTCGCCGCTCTGCACATCGGTGGAGCAGGCGCCGACGACGAATTCGCGCTTGAATGGATAGATGGCGATTTTCGCGTCAGGCACCGGGCGATCGCGATACGCGAGCCAGTAGATGTGATTGCGGAACAGCTCGCCGCGACGATCGTAAGTATCGATGTACGGCTCGAACCACATTTCGGAATCCATGTAGATGACCGTCTTGGAATCGATCGCCTCGGCGTTGTTAACGCTGCGCCGCGGCTCGGCGCTCACGATGTACATGTGGCGCATCTGCCAACGCTCGGGGCACGCACTGCCGCCGCCGTCGGTGGCGCATCGGACTTCCGGCGAATGCTCGGCGTCAACCGTCGCGAGCATCTCCTTCTCGCCGACGAACTTATAGTCGTACTGTTCGGTCTTGGGATTGAAACCCGAATAGTGATCGGGGTCCCAGGTCTGCGCGCCGGTCGCGGTCGAATTGATCGCCTCGTTCAGGCGGCGCAAGCGCCGCGTGCCGGGCTCCCAGGCCCAGGTGTCGTCGCCATGAGTCGGACTGGCGTACCGATAACGCAGAAGACTTGTGCCACGAGCGTCCTGAGGCGCGAGTTCGGGACCGAGCAGGAACAACCAGAGGCGGTTGGTATTCTTGAAGTCGGGATCGACGGGCATCGGCTCGACCTCGGTTCGCCCGACCAGGTCATAACCGGCGTAGTGACCCAACTGTCCGTAAGCGATTTCAAAAAAGGGCTTGTTGCGGCCGGTGTACACCGTGTCGCAATCGTAATATCGCAGGTCGTAGTCGTCATTGCTGATTGGACGCCACAAGGCGTTCCAGACGACCTTGGTCGCGACGTAGGGATCGTTCGCGTCGATCAGCGGGAAGGGCTGGCCGGCGACATAGCCGACGACGGTGCGATGATCCTTCGAGAGCTGCACCTGCGACGAATATTTCTCGGTCGCGTCCTTGTACGGCGGCGGCCAATCGATGCGCGAGGTGGGGACTATCTTCATCGTCATCCCGCGCTGCACCTTGTAGAACACGCCCGGCGAAACCAGATCCTTCACCTGCGCCGCGTTGTCCGGAGTGATGAAGTCGCCCGGCTTGACGCCTGCCTCCCCTGGCAGGCTCAAGGCCACGAGGGCCAACAATCCAAAGCCCCCGGCGGCGATTGTTCTGCGAAACCCCGCTATCCCCATTTTCATTCGAACCTCCGTAAAAGCCCTGAGCGGTTTTCCCCCTGGCTGGATAAACATCCCAGCCAGCATAGAGTTTTCACTAATCTCTATTAGAAAAAAAGCCGCGGAATGTCAATGCGCCTAATCGTATAAAATCTCGCCGTCGTGTTCCGAGAGGCACGGATTTATGCGAAGCGAAACAGCCTATTTGCCACCAACCCGCCACTCCGATGCCGGGCTGCGGCGATAGATGCCCTTATCGCGCGTCAGCATCCCGTATCCGACCATCTCGCGGCGCAGCGTCGCGCAGTCGCGGTGGTGCAGCTTGAGGATCGCGTTCAGCCGGGCCTCGGTGTAGCTGATGCCCGGTTCGAAGAACTCGGCGAGCCACTTCAGGATTACTAATCGCTTCTTGCGGCTGACCGGAATTTCGAGCAAGCGCTCTCCATCGATGAAGTTGTCGAGGACTTTTTGCTCCGAGCCGCCAGCTTCAGCCGACACGGCCAATCTGGCGATATTATCGCGGCTGAACACGGTACGGCTGAGCTGTCTGAGCATCTCTTCGTTCAACCGATACCGGTGGAAGTTCCCGTCGGCGCGCAGCTTGACCAAGCCGAGCTGTTTGAGCACCGCGAGGTGATGCGAGACGGTCGGTTCCTTCAAATTGAGCATTGACGCCAGCTCTTGAACGCTGCGCTCAGCGGTGGAGAGCAGGCTGATGATCTTGAGGCGGCTCTCGTCGGCCATCGCCTTGCAGAACTGAAGCATGATTTCGGGTGGTTGATGATCCATCGCGGGCCGCTGAACTATTTTGATGCTTATCTAATTAGATATATATCAAAATAGTTCCAGCGATCAAGCACTCGCCATCGCCTGCGCGCTGGTCGACGCTGTACGTCCAGCGTCTGCGGGCGCGAATCACGTCGAGTTCGTCCGGCTCAGCGCTCTTAACGTTGCGGTGCCGCCGGATGGGGCAGACAAAGGCGGACAATCGGGACTGTCGGAAGGAAGAGAGCTGAGCGTCCCCGACGGGATTTGAACCCGTGTTACCGACGTGAAAGGCCGGTGTCCTAGGCCGAGCTAGACGACGGGGACATAAGCATCGAAACCCGAAAATACAAACGCGCGCGATGCGCGCGCCTGACAGCCAAAAGTATCAGAGCCGCAAGAAGCGGAGCAAGTCATCGCGGCCAGCGGTCCAGCGGCCGCAAGCGCTGGCGTTGTCTGGAGAACCGGCTACCGATAATTTCGACACGATGTCCGATACTCCCATCTTGATCGCGGGCGCCGGCGCGATTGGCTCGATCCTCGGCGGGATGCTGCATGATGCCGGGCACGACGTCACGCTGCTTGGCCGGCCAGCGCATCTCGAGGCGATTGCACGCGGGGGCTTGAGAATTTCGGGACTGCTTGGCGATCGAATCGTCGCCGGCATGACGCTGGCCGACGATCCCGCCAGACTTGGCAGGCGCTTCGGATTAATCGTCTGCGCGGTCAAGAGTTATGACACCGAATCGATCGCGGCTGCGCTGGCCGACCGGTTGAGCGAAGACGGCGCGACCGTCTCGATGCAAAATGGCCTGGGCAATATCGAGTCGTTGATCGAGCGCTTCGGACGACGGCGCGTATTGGGCGCGCGCGTGATCTTCGGCGCGGAAATACCTTCGCCGGGCAGCGCGCACGTGACGGTTTTCGCGCAGCCGGTCGCAATCGGACCAGCGCCTGCGATTCATCGGGAGGACTCGCCGGCGCTGGCAGCGCGCGCCCGCGCGATCGCCGCAATGATCGACGCCGCCGGCGTTCCTGCCGTCGCTGTTGACGACATCATGCCCGTGCTGTGGACCAAGCTTCTGTACAACGTGGCGCTGAATCCGCTCGGCGCACTTCTGCAGCAGCATTACGGGGCGCTGGCCGGGGATCCGGACGTGAGGCCAATCATGGACAGCGCGATCGAGGAGGCATTCGCGGTCGCGCGCGCGCTCGGCATCGCCCTGCCCTTTTCGAGTGCGGCGGAGTATCGAAAAGTTTTTTACGAGCAGATGATTCCGCCGACGTCCAGCCATCGGCCGACGATGCTGCACGATCTTCATGTTCGCGGACGCACCGAGATCGGCGCGCTCAACGGCAAGATCGTCGAGCTTGCCGATCGCCTCGGAGTCAGCGCGGAGACGAATCGGATGCTCACTCGGCTCGTCCGAGCTGCGCAACGCGTCACTGAAAAAAAGGAGCACCGATGAAGGCGGCATCGATACGCCGCGCGAGCATGGATGCGATCGTCGCACAGGCTGAGCGCGAGTTCCCGTTCGAATGCTGCGGCTTCATCATCGGTGACAACGAAAACTCGGTCGAGGAAGTCCGCCCGGTCGCCAACATTCAGGACCGCATGCACACGCAAGATCCCGCGGCGTTCCCGCGTGACGCGCGCGCGGCTTTCCTGATGGAGCCGAAAGAGCATCTGGCGGTAATGAACGAAGTCGATCGGCGCAAGCTCGCGGTCCGCGCCGTTTACCATTCGCATCCCGATCACGACGCGTATTTTTCCGCGACCGATCGCGCGCAGGCGTGCTCGTTCGATCCGCCGGCACCCGACTATCCCGGAGTCGTTTACATCGTGATGTCGATTCGCGCCGGCAAATTCGCGAGCGCAGCCGCGTTCGCCTGGGATTTCGAAAAGCAGGACTTCGCCGAGACACCGCTGACCGTCGACGGATTGTAAGTAGTCACAATCTGAACTACACTGGTTTGATGCCGAAGCGAGCCGTAATGCTCGGCCCGGACGCGGTCCGTCAATTCAGGGCGCTCAGCGCCGCCGAACGCTCGCGGCTCAAGGCGGCAATGCAGGCCGCGCTCGCTGAAGATGACGCGACCGTTAAGAACAAGAACCGCTTGCGCTTGCGGCGGCCTTCCGGGCAGTACGAGTTCGAGTTCCGAGACGGCGATTTGCGCGTCTTCTATCGGGTCGAAGATGACCAGGTGATCGTCGACGCAATCGGACGCAAGCGTGGCAACCAGCTTTTCATCGGAAGCAGGAAGGTGACTCTATGAAAATCGAGAACATTCGCGAGGTCAAAACGCGGTTCAGCCGCTACGTCAAGGAGCTGCCGAAAAGCGGCTCGGTCCTGATCACCAAGAACGGCCGGCCATGCGCGGCACTGGTGCCGGTTACCGAAGACACCGACCTCGAAGCGCTGGCGCTGTCCCAGAACAAGCGCTTCTGGAAACTTATCGACGACGCAGTCGCGCGTGGGAAAAAAGAGGGCTTCGTCGATCTGGCGGACCTGTAAGCCCCGGCGCCCGCTGCGGCAAGCGTCTCTATAAGGTGGGTAAGGGAATGAAGCGCTTCAGTTTCCCAGCATCCTGGCGCTCGATCCTATCAACCCGGCGCACGATCACTTCCGGTGCGGGCAGGCCAAGGCCGATGAGCCGTTGAGCCAGCGTGGATCGGAGGGCCTCGATATCGACGGTGGCGCGAGCAACGATAGCGATCTCGGCCCCGCGTTGCGTCTGCCGGACCTGGTATTCGACGATCGCCGGATCTTTGCCGAGCGAGGAACGGAAGTTCAGCGGGTGAACGGTGGTCCCGCTTGCGTAACGGAACACGTCGTCGGCTCGGCCGTGCACGTCGGCTACCTTGAGATAGGCCGAGCCGCAGCGACAAGGGCCGGCGGCGATCTGGAACTCGTCGGTAATCTCGTAGCGGATAAGCGGCATGATTCGATTGTAAAGGTTGGTCACGAGGATTTTGGCCGAGCGCTGGCCGCGGGGGACCGGATTGCCGTGCTCATCAATCGGTTCGATGATGTTCAGATCCTCCCCGATGTGGAAACCCGCGCCAGCCGGGCAACAAAACGCGCCGCCGTTGGATTCGCTGGCCGCCCAACCGTTCGCAACCGGAGCGCTCCAGGTCGCTTCAACCATCGCTCGAACCTCCGGCAGCAGCGGCTCGGAAGTGCTCCAGATGAGCGCGGGTGCGATGTGCAGATGGCCGCTGTGCGCTTCCTCGCACAGAGCCGGCAGCATGCTGGGGTAGGTGTGCAGGAGCGACGGCTGTGCGCGATTCAGGATCGCAACGATTTCGGCGAGCGGCAGGCTGACGGGAGCTCGCACGCTGGGCCGCTCCGGATTCGAGAACGTTTGTCCAAGAGCGCTGGTCGCGTGGCTCGCCACGTACGCCGACACGGTTGCGAAGGGTCCCGGCTGCCGTCCAAGGCTCAGTAGAATATCGTAGAGGCCTCGCATCAAACCGAGCGCCGACGCCGCCCAGCCGTACCAGTCGTAGACAAATACGCCGCGCTTTCCACTGGAGCCGCCCGACGCGATCACATGCAAATCGTCAAGGAAGTACGAATCGGCGGCAAGTCCAGCGAGATGGGTTTCGGCGGCTGCAAGAGTGCAGCGGGGATCGGTGACGATTGCGTCCCAGTGCTCCATCAGGTCGCCCTTCGTCATCGGCGGAATATCGCGCAGGGCGGCCGGCGTCAGGCGATCGCCATCCAGCCCTCGCAGGCGTTCGCGATGCCACGGAGAAGAGCGCACTGCATGGCTCACGAGATCCCGCAGCGCGCGTGTCTGTTCGGCGTCGATCTCCGCTCTGGACCAACGCAAGCGCGCGAGGAACTCGGGCATGCGGCTCATCAGATACGAGAAGTGTCGCTGGCGCGTCTTTTCGTAAGATCCGGCTCCATTCGAAGCAATGGGTGTTGCGTCGTCGACCACCGCCACCTTGTAGCACCTTCATCATTGGCCCTAACAGGGCGGTGCCACGGGCACGGCAGGGGTGACCCCTGCACTCAGTGTTAAGGCCGCGCTCCGTTGTCGCGCGCGGGCAGGGGTGACCCCTGCCACGGCGGGTTTCACATAAAATGAAGTGATTTCCCCTTCCCCACCGCACGGCGGGGCGGGGATCAGTTCTCCGACGTGGTGAATTCCTCTTCCTTGCCGGCCATCTCGAGCGACATCCCGCGAGTTTCGTCGATCATCAGGCCGAACAGGATCGCAGCCGGGATTCCAATAATCGACAGCGCACCGACGACGATCGACAGCCCGCCCATCGCGTTCGCCAGCATCGCGACCGCGGCATTGGAGATGACGGCGCCGATGGCGCCGACCAATGCGAACCAACCGATCATGGTGCCGCGCAGCGGCGTGGGAAACAGCTCGGTCGCCGCCGCGTTGGTCGCGACGGTGCCCCCGTTGTCGCATACGTTGAACCAGAAAAACCCGGCCGACAGCCACATCAACGGCCACGCGAAATGCGCCGGCGGTCCCCAAAAAAACCACAAATGCCCGGCGGTGATGAAAATGCCGAAGCCGACCACCGTCGGCACGCGGCCGAAGCGCTCCGCCGCCCACGCGCCGAGTGGAAAACCAAGCAAGCCTATTCCGCCGGCGACAATCGTCATCGCGCTGGCGGCCGCCGCCGACAGGCCGACCACGGAAACCGCGTGATAATAGCCGAAGGCGTTGGCGGCGGTGGTCGAGATTGCGACGGCCAGCGCGCATACGATCATCGTGATCGAGCGTTTGCGATAGAGCGGCTGAAAGACGTCGTAAAAACGCGACCTGGCAGTGAATCCCGCAGCTTCGGAGAGCTCCCATCGCTCGCTCTCGGGTAACAGCCGCGCCATCGCGGGCAGCATCGCGACCCCCGCCGCTGAAATCACGAACATCCATCGCCACGACCATCCGTAGGCCACGAAGATCGGCATGAGGAAAACGCAGAGTCCGGCTCCCACCGAGGCCGCCAGACCGCCGAAGCTTTGGCCGCGTGCGCGACGGGCGATGGGAAGCTCTTCGGAAAGCATCACGATACAGCCGGCGCCGGCGGCGCCGAGGACCGCGTAGAGCGCGATCTGAAATGAAGTGAACGCGACAAAATTGGTGGCGAGCGCGGCTCCGATGCTGAAGACGGGAATCGCGGCCATGCACCACAGGATCATGCGGCGGCGTCCGTGCCGGTCGATCATCCGTGAAAGCGCGAGCGCGCCCAGCGCGGAGAGCGAGATCCATGCGAACAGGCGGGCGATACCGGCGCCGTCGAGATGGAAGCTGATTGCGATCCACGGCGCCGCAACCGAGACAATCGAGGCCGCGAAGCCCTGGTAAAAGAGCATCGCGACCAGCGCGATGACGGTCACCCGCTCGCGCCGGGCGGACTGGCCGGCGGCATCGAGCTGCTCGTGATTCGGGGCGGGGGCCGTCGGCGTCGCGGGATCAATCACAAATAAATTCGCGGCCCCTCAGGCGTCGGCGACCAGCTCAAAGACGGGCGTGCGCGACGCGACGGCGCCAAACGCGGCGGCGGGCGAGCCGGCGGGCACCTCGAAGAAACGCTGAACCTGGGAGGCGAAGCGATCGAGGAACGCCTTGATAATCTCGGGCTTGTCGGCATCGGCAAGCTCGCGAACGGCCAGCGATTCGGAACTGGAGCCGCGGCGCAGGACGACGCGACCGGCGGCGCGCGCGTTGCGCGCCCATGCAGTCTCGCCGCGAGCAGCCACCAGCCATCGGCGCCCCTGGAATTCAAGCAGGTTGACGGGAGTGGTGAAGCTCAACCCCGATTTTCTGCCGCGGACCTCGAGCAGGCGCATGTATCCGGGCGCGATTCCGAGCTTGACGGCGCGGCCCATCAGGCGGTTGAAGAATCGAGCGAGCGCGCTTTCCTTCTGAAAAGTCTCGGGCACGATGTGGAGGCCTCCGCGGCGAGGATATACGGCGAGCATACTCGGTGCATAGGCGCTTTATCCAAGCAGATGGTATTCGGGTTTGTAGGTCTGCGATCGGACGAATTGCCCGATATCCTTCGGCGCCGGGACGCGCGCCAGGCCGCGCGCGAAAATCACCTCCGCCACGCGCTCGGCGGCATATAGCTCGGTGTCGAATATCGTCGACACGGGAGGATAGATCAGCCCGGCATCGAGCTGGGCCGGAGTCACCTTTTCCGCCACCGCGCAGGCGGCAGCTATGAACATCTCATTGGTCACGCGGGTTGCGCGGGTCGCATAGACCGCCAGGCCTATCGCGGGAAAGATATAAACGTTGTTCCCCTGTCCGGGCACAAAGGTCTTGCCGCTAAGGTGCACCGGAGGAAACGGGCTGCCGCTGGCGAAGATGGCACGGCCCTCCGACCATCGGTAAGCCTCATCGGCGGAGCACTCGGAGTGCGAGGTCGGATTCGAGCAAGCGAAGATAATCGGGCGCTTGTTCATTCGCGACATCGTTTCGATCACGCGCTGGTTGAAGGCCTTGCCGACCGTGCTGACCCCGATGATCGCGGTGGGCTTGATCGACTCGATCGCATCGACAAAATCCCTGGTCGGCGCGTGGCGATGCGCGTAAGGCTTGTGGAAATCAGCCAGGTCAGTCCGGGTTGATTCCAGCAGTCCGTTGATGTCGAACAACCACAGTCGAGCGCGCGCATCCTGGGCGGCAACCCCCTCGAGCATCAACCTTTCGGTCAACAGACCCGAGATTCCGATCGCGGCGGAACCCGCGCCAAGGAACAGGAAGGTCTGGTCGGAGAGCTTGCCGCCTGTTGTGCGAAGCGCTCCGAGAATTCCCGCAAGCGCGACCGCCGCGGTGCCCTGGATGTCGTCGTTGAAGCAGCAAATCCGGTCGCGGTAGCGGGCGAGCAGCCGGATCGCGTCGGCGCCGGCCCAATCCTCGAACTGGACGCAGCAATTAGGGAACTCTTCCTGAACCGCGGTTATGAATTCCTCGACGAACTCATCCAACTGCGCGATCGGCGGGCGCGTCTGGCGCAAGCCCAGGTAGAGCGGGTCGCGCAGCAACGCCTCATTGTTGGTGCCACAGTCGATGAGGATGGGCAGAGAATACTGCGGCGGCACGCCGGCGCATGCGGTATAAAGCGCCAGCTTGCCGATCGGGATTCCCATGCCGTTTGCGCCGAGATCGCCAAGCCCCAGAATTCGCTGCCCGCTGCTGACCACGATGAAGCGCACGTCGCGCTGCGGCCAATTGCGCAGGGTTTCGCGGACCCGGCCCTTGCGCTTGATCGACAGGTAAAGGCCCTTGGGCCGGCGCATGATGTGGCCGAACTGGAGGCAGGCCTCGCCCACCGTCGGCGTATAGACCAGCGGCAGGAATTGCACCGGGTCCGACATGAGCACGCAGTAGAAGAGCGTCTCGTCGTTATCCTGCAGTTGCGACAAGTAGATGTATTTTTCCAGATCGTTGGGCTTGTGCGACAACTGAAGATGTATCCGCCGAATCTGATCTGCCTCGGAATCGATCCCTTCGGGCAAAAGCCCGTGCAGGCCCAGCGCCTCGCGCTCGGACTCGGTGAACGCGGTCGATTTATTCAATTGCGGATCACGCAGCAGCGCCAAGCCCCGCGGTGTACCTGCCATTTTACTTTCGCTGTCCTCCAATCCTGATTTTCAGGTCCGAACCGCCGAATCCGATCACCGGAAGATGTTGGTCCTGGCAAGCTCGACGTGGTCGCTGCCGGCAGTCATCCTGCGCCCCGCTCCAATCGCATTCAAGCCAGCGTGAATAAAGGCGTTTTAAGCGTAGTATAATTTAGTAGTTTACAATTAAAATGGAAGTCCGGGATTGCCCTCCGATGCGCGCAGGATTGCATTTTGCACCTGCGTTGGAATAGGAATTACGGTTCACAAATTTGGCCGAGGAGCGATGAAGTGACGCCCAACCCCGACAACACAACCAATTCACCGACCGGCGGCCGCGCGGTGCGCGATTGGGTCAAGCAAGTCGCCCGGCTCACCCGGCCCGATGCCGTGGTGTGGTGCGACGGTTCCGAAACAGAGAAAGATCGCCTCACCAGGCAGGCGCTCGCCGAGGGAATACTCATCGAGCTCAATCAGGCCAAACGGCCCGGCTGCTACCTGCATCGCTCGAACCCCAACGACGTTGCGCGCACCGAACAACTGACCTTCGTCTGCACTCCGAACAAAAAAGACGCCGGTCCTACCAACAATTGGTCCGATCCCGCCGAGACCTACACCAAGCTGCGCGGATGGCTCGACGGCTCGATGCGCGGGCGCACGATGTACGTGGTGCCGTACGTGCTGGGCCCGCTGGGGTCGCCGTTCTCGAAGGTCGGCATCGAGCTCACCGACAGCATCTACGTCGTGCTGAACATGCGAATCATGACGCGGATGGGCACGGCGGCGCTCGATCAACTCGGCGAGTCGCACGATTTCAATCGGGGAATTCATTGCACGCTCGATTTGAATCCCGAGCGCCGGCTGATTTGTCACTTCCCGCACGACAACACGATCATCTCGGTCGGCAGCGGCTACGGCGGCAACGCTTTGCTCAGCAAGAAATGTTTCGCACTTCGGATCGCAAGTTCGCTCGGCCGCGAGGAAGGCTGGCTCGCCGAGCACATGCTGATCCTCGGCCTGGAAAGTCCCAATGGCGAGACCACTTATGTCGCCGCCGCGTTTCCGAGCATGTGCGGCAAGACCAATCTTGCGATGCTGACGCCGCCGGCCGAGTTCAAGGGCTGGAAGGTGCACACGATTGGCGACGATATCGCGTGGCTGCGAGTCGGTCCCGACGGCGGCCTGTGGGCGGTCAATCCCGAGAACGGCTACTTCGCCGTCGCGCCCGGAAACAGCGAAAAATCGAACCTCAACGCGATGCGGATGCTCCATCATGATTCGATTTTCACCAACGTCGCGATGACCCCCGACGGCGACGTGTGGTGGGAAGGGATGGACACGCCGGCGCCCGACGGTCTGCTCGACTGGCAGGGACGCCCGTGGAAAAAAGGCTCGCCGGACAAAGCCGCGCATCCCAACAGCCGCTTCACGACTCCGATGCGCAACAATCCCGCCTGGTCGCCGCACGCCGACGATCCCCGCGGCGTGCCGATCTCCGCGATCATCTTCGGCGGACGACGCGCCACGACCGTGCCGCTGGTGCTCGAATCGACGGACTGGACACACGGCGTCTTCATGGGCGCGACGATGGGTTCCGAAACGACGGCGGCGGCGGCAGGAGCCGTCGGCGTGCTGCGGCGCGATCCGATGGCGATGCTGCCGTTTTGCGGCTACAACATGGGCGATTATTTCGCTCACTGGCTCAAGATGGGGATCGCGATCAAGAAACTGCCGCGCGTCTTCATGGTCAACTGGTTTCGCAAGGGAGCCGACGGCGACTTTATCTGGCCCGGCTACGGCGAAAATATGCGCGTGCTCAAATGGATGCTCGATCGAATCCATGGACACGCCGGTGGCCGCCAGACGCCGGTGGGAATCGTTCCCAATCAGGCAGACCTCGATCTCAAGGGCCTCGATCTGCCCGCGAGCACCGCACGCGATGCGCTCGCCATAAATCCCGCGGAATGGAAGGCGGAACTCGAATCCGCCGGCGAGTTTTTCGAAAAGATTGGTCCGACGATGCCGAAGGAATTGGAGGAACGCCGTCAAGCGATCCTCAAATCAATCCACGACGACGCCCCCGTGCAGCAAGTCGCCGCCGGCCGCTGACAGGCCCGCAGGATACGACGCTTTGCGCCGCACCCTCTGTCATCGTGACGACGCGTTCGCGCCGCACCCTCTGTCATCCTGACGACGCGAGCAACGCGAGCCGCGCGCGACAACGGAGTGCGCTCTTAATACTGCGTCGCCGCCGCAGCGGCCGCGCCAGCGAAGCCGGTACCGGTTTTGGAATCGCGCAACGCTCCTTAAATCAATCCACGACGACGCCCCCGCGCAGCAAGTCGCCGCCGGCCGCTGACAGGCCCGCAAGATACGCCGCGTTCGCGCCGCACCCTCTGTCATCCTGACGACGCGAGCAACGCGAGCCGAGGAAGGATCTCGGACAGCTTCGCGCCAGCGAAGCCGGTACCGGTTTTGGAATCGCGACGCCCGCGCCATCCGCTGCGCGCGTGCGCATCGACGGCTCGCTTCCAGCAGGTCCGCGGGCAGCTTCAGGGATATAGACTCCACGAGAGGTTCGCTCCAAAAAATCTCGATTAGATATCAGCCGCTGAATGCGCCGCGCTGGCCAGGGAAGCAATCCGAGTGGATTATCCGGGCTTAACTAACATGCGCGTTTTTCACGCGACCCGCTGACGACGTTACTGCGCCTCGAACTCCTTGCCCCACACCGCGAACAGATATCCTAAAAGCGCCCCTGCTCCCAACACCGCAAGGCCGACGTTTGGGCTAAGCCGTGCCGCAGCGAATATAAAAAACACAAAAAGAGCGGCGAACGAGGCAAAAGAAGCCACTAGACGATCCCGGGCTATTCCAGTTGGCTGAAGAAGCAAAAGGAGAGGCGAACAGATGAATCGCACTGAAAAATATAACACTCTGACCAACGCTTTTGCTGGATTCATTAGGTGAGGCTTCGATCTGCGTGGCTGCTGCGCCTCGCTCACAGCCCTGCCTCCCTTGTTTGTGACCCGCCCGAGGGCGTCTTCGAACTCTTTACCCCACACCGCAAACGAATATGCCAAAAGTGTTCCTACGGTCATCACCGCCACTTCGAAGCCAAATCCAAACCGTGCCGGAACGATTCGCGGGATGACGAAAACGACGACCCCCACGGTACAGGTTGCCACGATGCTCTCTATGCGCATTCCAGTAGGCCGGAAGAGCAAAATGACGGGCATGAAAACAAATCGCAGTAAAACGTATATCTTTTTGACAATTATCTTCATTCGTTGCAATTCAGTGAAACCGCTGCTGGCACGGACAAGCCCGCGTCGCCTTGCTCACCTCACAATACCGACATTAATCCAGCAGCGGGAGTCGTAAGACTTCGGCGCCTCGACTGTTTGCGCGATCGCCGGCGCTAATCGAGACGCTTGCGCAGGAACGTCGGGTCAGGGATGAACTGTTCAGCCTGCCCGCGCCGGACTTGGCGTGCTACGCATACGCTATGGTCAGCCGCCAGGATTCCCCGTACTCGCATCGCTCGCCGGAACTTGGGCGAGGCCGGTTATCGCGAAAAATTATTTTTGACGGAACAAAGCTAGCCCTTGTGGTCCGTACGTCACCAGACCACAACCGGTGGTATGAATTGCCCCTTTCCCAGCCCTGGCAAGACACGGCCTCCAGAGCGTCTGCGGACTCCGGTGCCGTATCTGCTCCCCGAATTGCCGGCGCTAGTCGAGATGCTTGCGCAGGAAGGTCGGGATGTCGAGCTTGTCGTCGCCGTCGAGCAGCGAATTGGGCTCGAGCTTCTCTCCATCCACCAGGCCCGCATCCTCGCCGCGGCGCCTGAAAGCCGGAATGTCCAGCGAACTGTCGTCCACGACCATTCCCATCCTGCGCACCGGCCTGTTGCCCGGGAACATCCTGACCTGCCCGGGCTGAGCCGCCGGCTTGACCTCCATCGGATCGACGGGCCGCGTCGAGGCCGCCGCGATCGGAGTGGTGACGGGAGCGCCCGACGGCGAATAGCGCGCCGGACCCCGGTCGAGATCGCCGAATCCCGTGGCGATAACCGTGACGCGAATCTCGTCGGTCATGGCGTCGTCGATCACGGCGCCGAAAATGATGTTCGCGTCCTCGTGCGCCTCTTCCTGGATCAGGCTGGCCGCCTCGTTGACTTCGTAGAGCGCCATGTCCGGGCCGCCGGTCACGTTGATCAGCAGGCCGCGCGCGCCCTTGATCGAAACGTCTTCGAGCAGCGGGCTCGAGATCGCACGCTGCGCCGCCTCGACTGCGCGATTTTCGCCCGACGCTGTCGCCGCGCCCATCATCGCCATGCCCATCTCGGCCATGATCGATCGCACGTCGGCAAAATCCAGATTGATCAGGCCATGGACTGTCACCAGTTCGGAAATACCGCGCACCGCCTGCAGCAGCACGTCGTCGGCCTTCTGAAACGATTCCTTCAACGAGGTATTTTTGCTCGCGACCGAGAGCAGGCGTTGATTGGGAATCGTGATGAGCGTATCGACGGCGTTCTTGAGCTCGCGCAGTCCTTCCTCCGCCTGCGCCATGCGGCGGCGGCCTTCGAACTGGAACGGCTTGGTTACGACACCGACGGTCAGCGCGCCGAGCTCGCGCGCGACGCGGGCAATCACCGGCGCAGAGCCGGTGCCGGTGCCGCCGCCCATCCCGGCGGTCACGAACACCATCTCCGCTTCCGACAGGATTTCGCGGATCCGTTCTTCGTCTTCGAGCGCGGCCTTGCGTCCGATTTCAGGATTGCCGCCGGTGCCGCGTCCGCGCGTGATCGCGTCACCGATCTGAACGCGCAGCGCCGCATGATTATTCTGCAGCGCCTGGATGTCGGTATTCACGGCGATGAAATCGACGTTGCGCAGCCCCACATTGATCATGTGGTTGACCGCGTTGCCGCCGCATCCACCAGCGCCGATTACCTTGATCCTCGCGCCCGGGTCGGGATTACTCACCAACTCAATCATTACAGATCCTCCTCCACCACCTACTGGCAAAACTTGTTGCCCGATAAATTTTTTCTTTCGGCGACTCCTCAAAAGAAGTCCCTCACCCAATCGCCAAGCCGCGAGCGCAGCCGCCCCAGCCTACCTGTTCTTCCCACGCCGTTGCCGATTCCATTCGCCGCGCTCTGGTGCAGCAGCAATCCCGCGGCCGTCGTGTACATCGGCTTCATCAGTTCTTCGGGCAGCCCCTTGAGGTTGATCGGAAGTCCGCGCCGCACCGGCACGCCGAAGATGCGCTCGGCCAGTTCCTGCGTGCCCTCCAGCAGCGAGGTGCCTCCGACCAGCACCACGCCCGAGGCAAGCCCGTCGGAAACCCCCGAGCGCAGCAACTCGCGCTGCACCATCGTGAAAATCTCTTCCATCCGCGGCTCGATAATTTCGCCGAGCAAGCGGCGCGCGATCACCCGCGGCTCGCGTCCGCCGACCCCCGGCACCTGCACCATCTCTTCGCGGCGCACGATCTGGTTGGTCGCCACGCCGAAGGTAATCTTGAGCCGCTCCGCTTCGGAAATCGGCGTGCGCAATCCCGCGGCGATATCGCTGGTAAGATGGTTTCCGCCAATCGGCAGCACCGCGGTATGCATCACCGCGCCGCCATGAAACACGATGATGTCGGTGGTGCCGCCGCCGAGATCGATCAGCGCTACTCCGAGCTCGCGTTCCTCCGGAAACAGCGCCGCGTCCGCCGACGCCAGCGGCTGGAAAACCATCTCCGACGGCGTGACACCCGCGCGCTCGCAGCACTTGGTGAGATTCTGGCCGTAGCTCTGCGCCGCGGTCACGATATGAATGCGCGCCTCGAGGCGCACTCCCGCCATCCCGTACGGCTCGCGCACGCCTTCCTGCTCATCGACCGCAAACTGCTGCGGCAGGATATGCAGCACTTGCCGATCGAGCGGGATTGCGACCGCGCGCGCCGCATCGATCACTCGATCGACGTCGCGCGAACTGACTTCACCGCCGCGCACCGCGACGATCCCGTGGCTGTTGAGGCCCTTTATATGCGGTCCCGCAATCCCAACCACGGCCGAACCCACCCGCACGCCGGAAGTTTTCTCCGCTTCCGCGACCGCCAATCGGATCGCATCGACCGTCGCCTCGATATTGACCACCACGCCCTTGCGCAACCCCGTGCACGGCGCGATGCCGTAACCGAGCGTCGCCAATTGGCCGTCGGGCAGCGACTCGCCGACGATTGCGCACACTTTGCTGGTGCCGACGTCCAATCCGGTGAGCAGATTTCTCATCGCGTCACGGACTCCCCGCTCGGCTGGAGCGAAACTTTTCGAATCCCGGCTTTATGTTTTGAATGGTTACCCTCGCCTGCATGCAGGCGCACGACCACCAGCCCCGGCGTGGTCAAATCGAGCGCGGCGATCAGGTTCTCGCGCCCCTGCCATTGCTGGCGCACCTTAATCGCGCGCTGAAGTTCCGTCGTCGCGCGATCGAGATCGATCACCACCTCGGTGCGCTCGCGTTCCAGAAAGAGCGACGCGGTCGCGTCATCATTAATTCGCATTTCCGAGATAATTTCGGACAGCTGCGCCTCCGCGCGCACCAGCACCGCCGCATAATCGACCATCTGTGGTCCACGCGCGTTGTCGAGCGCCGCGCCGCTCAACACCGGCAGATCGCCCTGCACCCCGGGTGAGACCGGCCCGCGCAGCTCGCCGCCGCTGAACAGCTCGTAGAAGCCGTCGTGGCGCTCGACGATCGCGATCGCGCCTTCACGCATGTCGCCCGCCGCCAGCACTGCGGCGCCCGGTTCGTGGCTGGCGCGATGGTAAATTCCGGCGCGTCCGGCCCACTGGGTCAGCAACGCCGGGTAGCTCGCGGCGGCGGTGCGCGCCGGCGCGAGCGAATCCATTATTTGATTTCGATATGAGCTGAGAGTCGCGCAAGTTCTGAGCGCGATTGCGCGGCCGGCCGTGCTGAATCCCGTCATCACGCCCAGCGCAAAAAAGGCGCACACGACCAGCCCGCCCAACCGCGGGCTCCATCCTGCCACCACCCTGCTTCCACCGCTGCGAACCGCCACCCCGCCACCTCAATCCCGCGTCACCAATCGCCGACCAGCTTAACCTCCGGTTCAAGCCAGACGCCGCTCTGCTCCCTGACCTTGATCCGCGCCATGTCGATCAGCGCGCGCACTTCCGCAGCCTGAGCGCCGCCAAGATTCACGATAAAATTTGCATGCTGATCGGAAAAAGCCGCGCCGCCCAGCCGCGTCCCCTTCAGACCCGCGCCTTCCAACAGCTTCCCCGCAAACTTGCCGGGCGGATTCTTGAAGATCGATCCGGCATTCGGCACGCCGCGGGGCTGGCGCGACGCACGCCTGGCCTTCAGCTCCGCGACTCGCGCCATCAGCTGTGCGCGATCGCCGCGAGCAAGCTCGAAATCGACGCGCGTGATTATGAAGTGCGCCGGCAGCTCGGTGCGCCGGTATGCGAACTTGACTTCGTCCCTGGTCAGCGCAAGCGCGTCGCCAGCCTCGGTGACGCCGTGGACCAGGGTGACCACCTTGGCGATTTCGCCGCCGAACGCGCCGGCGTTCATCACCAATCCGCCGCCGACCGTGCCGGGAATGCCTTCGCCGAATTCGAGCCCCTCAAGCCCCTGATCGACCACCGCCTGGACCAGGGCGCCGAACGCGGCAGCAGCGCCCGCGACGACTTTCGTGCCGTCAATTTTTATTTTGCCGAAGCCGTCGCCAAGCCTCACGACCAACCCGCGCACCCCGCGATCGCTCACCAGCAGATTGGTCCCCAAGCCGAGGCAAAAGCACGGCAGGCCCGCGCGATACGCCGCCGCCTTCGCGTGCATCAGCTCGGCTTCGTCCTCGACGGTGACGAACAAGTCCGCGGGCCCGCCAATGCGAAACGAGGTCAGCTCGGCCAGCGGCATCGCGCAGCGGACTCGCGCGCCAAATTTCTCGCGCAGCTCGCGTTCAAGCGCCTTCATGGATTTTGACCTCGGCGCTGAGCGCGTTGAGTACTTCACCGCCCGTCTTGTAGATATCGCCGGCGCCCAAAGTCGCGATCACGTCGCCGGCGCGCGAGCCTGACGCGATGCGCGCGGCGGGATCTTCCTCGGCGCCGAGGTAATGCACTTCGAGATGGCCCCGCGCACGCAGCGCCTCGTACAGACGCCGCGCGGAAACGTCGGCAATCGGCTCCTCGCCGGCCGGATATACGTCGAACAGGTAAAGCACGTCGGCATCGTCGAATGCCGACAGAAAATCGTCGAACAAATCGCGCAGCCGGGTGTATCGATGCGGCTGAAAGACCGCCACTACCCGGCGCTTGAACGATGCGCGCACCGCGGCCAGGGTGGCGCGCACCTCCGCCGGATGATGCGCATAGTCGTCGAGCACGATTCGTCCGGCCGCTTCGCCCTTGATCTCGAATCGCCGGCTGATTCCGCCGAACTTGGCCAGCGCCGCCGCCGCGCGCTCGAAACTGATTCCAATTTCCATCGCGACTGCGATCGCCGCGAGCGAGTTCATCGCAACATGCACGCCCGGCGTCGGTATGGTCACCGTGCCAAGCTGCTCGCCATTGCGAACCACCTCGAAGCGCGTGGAAAGGCCGTCGATTACGATCTTCTCGGCGCGCAGATCCGCGTCCTGCGCAACACCGTAGGTCACCATCGGCTTGCGAATCGACGCCATCAGGCCGCGCACGTTCACACTGTCGATTCCGAGCACGGCAACGCCGTAGAACGGCACCCGGTTGATAAAGTCCGCAAACGCCTGCCGCACCCGATCCATCGTGCCGTAGTGATCGAGATGCTCCGGATCGATGTTCGTCACCACCGCGATCGTCGGGATCAGCAGCAGAAACGACGCGTCGCTCTCGTCGGCCTCGGCAACCATGAAATCGCCGCGCCCCAGCCGGACGTTGGTGCCCGTATTGCGAATATTTCCGCCCACCGCGACCGTGGGATCGAGGTCTGCTTCTTCCATGATCAGCGCGATGAGACCGGTCGTGGTCGTCTTGCCATGAGTCCCCGCGACCGCCACGCCGAGCTTGGCCATCCGCAGCAGCTCACCGAGCATCTCGGCGCGCGCGATTACCGGAATTTTCAGCTCGCGCGCTCGCGCGACTTCAGGGTTCGAAAATTTTATCGCCGACGAGATTACCACCGCGTCGATGCCGGCCTCATCCTTCAGATGCGCCGGATGATGCCCCTGGCTGATTTGCGCACCCAGCGACGCGAGCCGCGTGATCGCCGCCGATGGTTTCACATCGCATCCGCTGACCCGCATCCCGAGCTTCAGGCACAGCTCGGCGATTGCGCTCATGCCGGCGCCGCCGATTCCGACGAAGTGCAGCCGCCGCTGACGCGTCAAGAGACCATTTGCGAGCAGTTCACTCACGCTGCCGCTTGCTCCGCAACTTCAAAACATATTCCGGCTACGTGGCGAGCGGCGTCCGGATGCGCCGCCTGATGCGCCCGCAGACCCATCTCGTCCAGCCGCGCCGGATTCCCGGTAAGCGCGTCAAGTTCGCGCGCGAGATTGGACGCAAGCTGCTCGTCATCGCGAACTATTATCGCTCCGCCGCGCTTTTCAATCACGCGCGCGTTGTGCAGTTGTTGCAAATCCTTATGGAACGGATAAGGCACGAAAATGGCCGCACGCGCGCCAAGAGCTATATCCGTGACCGTCATCGCGCCTGAACGTGCGACAACCAGATCGGCGCGATGCAGGGCGTCGGCGAGGTCGTCGATAAACGGCGTCACCTCAGCCGCGAGCCCCATTTCGCGGTATGCACTCCTCACCAACTCCTCATCCGCCTCCCCGGTCTGGTGGACAATGTTCAAATTTATAACACTTTTTCCGCAGATTTTGAAAGCCCCGACAACACCAATATTGACGCGATGTGCTCCCGATGAACCGCCTAAAACAAGGATTTGTAATTGCCCACCCTCCCGGGGTGATCGGTCAGGACGGTATTGAAAGCGGGTCGGATTACCCGTGACCGCGACTTTAGAGGAACTGAAATAAGCCGCACTGTCACTGAAGCCGACGCAGATTTTGTCCGCGAATCTCGACAACATCCGATTCGCCAGACCCGGCCGCGTGTTCTGCTCCATCAACACCAGCGGTGTCCGCGTCATGATCGCCGCCGCACCCATCGACGCCGACGCATATCCACCCGCGCTCACCACGAGGCTCGGACGAAAGCGCCTGACCAGCGACACCGCCAGCCCAATCGCGCGAACGAATTCCACCGACGCGCGCGCCCGCTCGATCGCGCTATGCCCGCGAATTCCATGCATCTCGAATAATTCGTAACGGTGCCCGCTCATCGGCAACCACTTCGCCTCGAGACCCGCGCTGGTGCCGACGAACAGCACCTCGATGCCGGGACGCTCGCGAATCAGTTCCTCGCCCAGCGCGACGGCCGGGAAGAGATGTCCTCCGGTGCCGCCGCCTGCGATTATCACCTTCATCGCACCGCCGGCCGGCGCCCGAGCGCGAGTAGCGCGCCCAGCGCCGCCATCGCGATGATGATCGAAGTGCCGCCGTAACTCAGGAACGGCAGAGGCAGCCCCTTGGTCGGGATCAGTCCGATCACCACCGACATGTTGATCAGCGCTTGAATCGAGAGCAGCGCGGTCAGTCCCACGGCCAGCAGGCTCGCGAACGGATCGGGCTCGTCGTGCGCGATTCGCATCCCCCGAAACAGGATCACCAGGAACAGCGCGACCACGACCGCCGCCCCGGCCAGGCCGAACTCCTCGCCAACCACCGCGAAAACAAAATCGGTGTGCGCCTCCGGCAGATAGAACATCTTCTGCCGTCCCGCGCCGAGACCTACGCCCCACTTGCCGCCTTCGCCCAGCGCGATGAACGATTGGACCAGCTGGAAGCCGGCTCCGCGCGCGACCGACCATGGATCGAGGAACGTCGTCAGCCGCTTCATGCGGTAGGATTTCGCTACTGCCTGGAATACCAACAGGCCGAGCGCTCCGCTGCCCGCGGCGGCAAGATGATCCCAGCGCGCGCCCGCCGCCCACAGCATCGCGAACAGGATCAGCGCGATCATCACGGTACTGCCGAAGTCCGGCTGCTTGAGAATCATCAGCGTGATCGGCCCGACGATCAGAAACACCGCCAGCGGTCCATGCGTGAACTCGCGGATCCGATCCTGCCGCTTGCTCAGGAACCTGGCGAGGAAAAAGACCAGCGCGAATTTCACCAGCTCCGACGGTTCCGCGACCACCGGTCCCAGCTTGAGCCAGCGCCGCGCGCCGCCCTTGATCAGCCCGAGCCCCGGAACGTAGAGCAGCACCAGCATCACGAGCGACACGATGAACAACGGCATCACGATTCGGCGCAGACCCGCCAGCGAGAATTGCGACAGCAGGGTCAAAATGACGAAGCCGGCCGCGATGTGCGCCAGGTGAAGCTTGAAGAAATGGAACGCGTCGCCGCGCTTCTCGATGCCGAGAAAGTACGTCGTGTTCAGCACCATCAGCAGCCCGAGCAACAGCAGCGCCGCCGCCGGCAGCCACAGCCACGGGTCGGGACGCCGATAGGTTACCGCGTCAAAGCGCCCGAACCAGCTCTTTATATACGTTGCCGCGTTCCGCATAGTCCTTGAACTGATCGAAGCTCGAGCACGCCGGCGACAGCAGGACCGTGTCGCCCGGCCGCGCCGCGCGCGCCGCATGTTCAACCGCCTCGCTTAGAGTCGCCACCAATTCGATCTGCGTCGCACCTTCGAGCGCCGCCGCCATCTTGTCCCGCGCCGCTCCGTTCAAAATCGCAAGCTTGACCTTCTCGCCGAGCGGCCGTCTCAGCGGCGCGTAATCTCCGCCCTTGTCGAGACCGCCGGCGATCAGAATTATCGGCGCCGCGATCGCGTCGATCGCCTCGACCACCGCGCCGACGTTGGTTCCCTTCGAGTCGTCGATATAAGTCACGCCGCCGCGCGCATGGACGACTTCGATTCGATGCGGCAGTCCGCGAAATGACGCGAGCGCGCGTTCGATATCTTCAGCCTCGACCCCAAGCGCGAGCGCCGCTGCCGACGCCGCCATCGCATTGGATATGTTGTGCCGCCCACGCAAGCGAAATCCTTCAAGGCCGATTCGCCCGCGACGCGCGCCGTCAAAATGCAAATCGAAGACGATCGCGTTTGACCGCTCGTCGAACCAAATCGACGCCGCGCCTTCGCCGCGCGCGTGACCGAAGCCGATCACCCGCGAGCGCACGCCGTCGGCGAGCTTCCACACATTGGGATCGTCGCGATTGAGAATCGCGTAGTCCGAAGCATCCTGGTTTTCGAACAAGCGCGCCTTCGCGCGCCCGTAGTCGGCGAGATCGCGATAGCGATCGAAGTGATCGTCGCTCAGATTCAGATGCACGCCGGCGTGCGGCCGGAATTTCTCGATCCATTCGAGCTGGAAGCTCGACACCTCGACGACCGCGGCGTCCCACTTGCCCTCGACCGCGTCGATTAGCGGCGTGCCCAGGTTGCCGCCGACGAACGTGCGCCGTCCCGACGCCTTCAAAATCTCGCCGACGAGCACCACGACCGTGCTCTTGCCGTTGGTGCCGGTGACCGCGGCGATCGGCGCCTTGAGGAAGCGGCTGGCGAGTTCGATTTCTCCGATTACCGGAATTCTCCGCTCGATCGCAGCCCGCAGCAGAATCGAATCGCGCGGTACTCCCGGACTGGTGACGACCAACTCGACGCCGTGCAGCCAGCTCGCATCTTCGGCGCCGAGCTTCAATGCGCCCGCAGGCAGTTTGCCGCGCTCGACGTCGACGCGTCGATCCGTCATCACGAGTTTCGCGCCGCGCGAGGCAAGGAACCGCGCCGCGGCGAGCCCGCTGACTCCCAGTCCCACGATCATCACGCGCTTGTCCGAAAGTTCCATCAACGCAACTTCAACGTGCTCAGTGCGACCAGCGCACACACGATCGATACAATCCAGAATCTGATCACGACCACGGTTTCGGGGATGCCCTTCAGTTCAAAATGATGATGCAGCGGCGCCATGAGAAAAAAACGCTTGTGCGTCGCCTTGAAATAGTAGCGCTGAATGATGGTCGAGAGCGCCTCTGCGACAAAAACTCCGCCGGCTATTGCCAGTGCGAGTTCCTGCTTGGCCAGCACGGCTACGGTTCCGAGCGCGCCGCCCAGCGCGAGCGCGCCCACGTCGCCCATCATCATCGAAGCCGGATAGGCGTTGAACCAGAGGAAGCCAAGCGACGCGGCAATCACCGACGCGCAGAAAATCGCAACCTCGCCGACGTTGGCGATGTACGGAATCTGCAAATAGCTCGCGAACTTGATGTTGCCGGCGACGTAGGTGAACGTCCAGTAGGTGAACGCGACGGTCATCACGGGTCCAATCGCGAGGCCGTCGAGCCCGTCGGTCAGGTTCACCGCATGCGAGCATCCCACGATCACGAGCATCGCGAACGGGATATAAAGCCACCAGTGAAGATCGGGATGAATGTTCTTCAGGAACGGCACCGTCAGATGGGTGTCGAAGCCGAGATACAGGACCAGCCACGCCGCGGCGATGAACGCGCACGAAAATGACCAGGCGAGCTTGACCGGGCCGCTCAGACCAAGCCCTTTGCCGCGGGTGAGCTTCAAGTAGTCGTCGGTGAAACCGATCGCGCCGAAAGACAGCGTCACGAAGATCGCGATCCAGACGTACGGATTGAGGATGTTGGCGAGCAGCAGCGTCGCCGCCAGCATCGACGCCACGATCAGCAGACCGCCCATCGTGGGCGTGCCGGCCTTCTTCTGATGCGCCTGCGGAACAACCTCGCGAATCGTCTGACCGATATGCAGCTCGCGAAACCGTTCAATTAGAATGGGTCCCAGAGCCAACGACAGCGCCAGCGCCGCCAGCCCGGCCAGCACCGATCGCAGCGTCTCGTACCTGAGCGCATTGAAGCCGGAATAATATTTGTGCAGGGGGTAGAGCAGCAGGTAGAGCATCGCGGCGCTCGCCGAGTATCAACTCTGCCCGCCGCCGAGTTCCGCCGCAATCTCGCGGACCACGACCCGATCGTCGAACGGAAGTACCCGCCCCGCCACCAGCTGATAGTCCTCGTGTCCCTTGCCCGCGATCAAAACCGCGTCGCCAGCCGTCGCGATTCTGAGCGCAATCGCGATCGCGGTGCGCCGATCCGGCTCCACGATATATCCGCCACGCATCGATGCATCACCAAGCTTTTTCGGATTTCCGATTCGCGCGCGTCCCGCCGCGATCAATCCCTGCTCGACCTCGGCGATTATCGCCATCGGGTCTTCGCTGCGCGGATTGTCGGAGGTCAGCACCGGGAGATCGGCGAGCCGTCCCGCAATCTCACCCATGATCGGCCGCTTGCCGCGGTCGCGATCTCCGCCGCATCCGAACACGCAGATGATCCTGCCCGCGCCGACGCGCCGCAGCGCCGTGAGCACCGCCTCCAGCGCGTCGGGCTTGTGCGCGTAATCGACCAGCACGGTGACCCCCGCTTTCGCCTGGATCGCTTCGAGTCTGCCGGGGGCCCCTGGGCATCGCCGCACCCCATCCGCCACCGCCCCTGATCCGACACCCAGGGCCGCCGACAGAGCCGACGCGCCCAGGATATTGAGCAAATTGATTTCGCCGATCAGCGGCGACTCGATTTCGATCTTTTTGCCGAGCACCGACAGCGTCGCGCGAAGTCCGCTCACGTCCGCGTCGAATTTCTCGGGATGCACGTCGAGCGAGCGGTCCAGCCCGAAACTTATTTTCGAGCCCTTGACCGATTCGAGCACCCGTTGCCCGAACGGATCGTCGCCGCGCACCACCGCGACCGGGTCTGCGCGCCGGCTGCGCGGCAGTATCTCGGTGAACAGCCGCAGCTTCGCCGCGAAGTAGTCCTCGATTGTCGCATGATAGTCGAGATGGTCGCGGCCCAGGTTGGTGAACATGCAGGCGCGAAAGCTCAGCGCATCGACCCGCCCTTCCGCGATTCCAATCGACGACACTTCCGCCGCCGCGTGCCGCACGCCCGCGCGCTCCATTTGCGCCAGCGCGGACTCGAAGTCGATCGACTCGGGCGTGGTAAGCCCGCTGTAGATTTTCTTTCCGGCAATGAAAATGCCGATCGTGCCGATGATCCCCGCGGGCATGCCGGCCGCCTCGAAAATCGACGCCAGGATGTAGCTGGTCGTGGTCTTGCCGCTGGTTCCGGTGATACCGATCAAATCGACGCGCTCGCTCGGCGCACCAAAGAAGCGCGACGCGGCCGCGCCCATCAGCAGACGCGGCCGCTCGCTCTCCACCAGGGTCACCGCGGGGCGCACCGTTCCACCATCCCATCCCCCAACCACCACAGCGCGCGCCCCACGGTTTAATGCATCGTCAATGTTGGCCCGGTTCCGCTTTGGATCGCGGGCCGTCGAGAAGTACAGATGACCGGGCCTGGTCTGGCGCGAGTCGTAGCTGAGGCCCGTGATTTCCACGTTCAGGTCACCGTCGATTCGACGGACGTCGAGTCCTTCGAGTAATTCACCAAGTTTCACTTTTCACTTTCGCCCGGCCTGCCCGCCGCCGCTGAAATACGACGCGGGTACGACGCCGGAATCGCCTGCCGCGCCGGCTTCACTCTCCGCGACAATCGGCGCGAGCGTCAGTTTCACCGTCGAATGATTGAGCGCAGCGCCGGCGCGCGGCTCCTGCGCGACCACGTAGCCGCCGCCATGCACGTCGACATTGACGCGCGAGATTCGCGCCAGCTCCATCGCGCGCCTGAGACTCAATCCCGCGAAATCGGGGGTTGCCCGCGTCAGTTTCGAACCCGTCAGCACGGGCAGATAGTCGTCCACCTCGGCAGCCGCGCGCTTCGGGTCCGGATTTCGGGCCGCCGAATCCTTGCCGAAATCGGGCATCGGAATCATGCCGGCGGTATCGTAGGGCTGACTGGGCGCGGTGATATTCAGATCGCGAACCGCGCCCTGCGCGATTTCGCTGAACACCGGCGCCGCGATCAATCCGCCAAAATGTTCGTGGCCCACATCGTACAACACCACCAGGATCAGGAGGCGCGGATCGTCCGCCGGCAAAAATCCCACGAACGATGAAACGTGGCGATTCTGATAGTAGGTGCCGTTTTCCGGATTCACCATCTGCGCCGTGCCGGTCTTGCCCGCCACGATAAACCCGTCAACCCGCGCCTTGGCAGCGGTACCGCCGTCGGACATCACGACGTTGCGCAGCAGGAGGTTCATCTGATGCGCGATATCGGGCGCAATCGCGCGACGCATCACCTGCGGCGTATGCGTGAGCAGCGCGCGCCCATCGGCGCCGTAAGCCGCCCTCACCACGTACGGGCGGATGATATTTCCGCCGTTGGCGATCGCCGCGTAGGCCACCGCGAGCTGGATCGGCGTGACCGCCACGCCCTGCCCAAAACCGTGATTGGCGAGATCTATTTCTTTCCATCCCGACGCTTTGCTCAGCATCCCCGCCGCTTCGCCCGGCAAATCGATTCCGGTGCGCGCGCCGATTCCAAATGCGAGCAGTCCTTCGTGGTAGCGGTCCGAGCCGAGCGTCAACGCGATCTTCGCCGCGCCGATATTCGACGACACTTCGATTATCCCGCCCAGATTGAGCCATCCGTGACGGCTGTGATCGTGGATCGTGTGACGATCGATCGTGAACTGTCCGTCCTCGCAGTAGAATTGGCGATCGAGCGTGATCGCGTGATCGGCCAGCGCAATCGAGCCGAGAATTCCCTTCATCGTCGAGCCCGGCTCGAACGCATCCTCCACCGCCGGGTTGTGCAGACGGTCGTGGACGTCGGCGCCACCGGCGCTGACGTTGGCCATCGCGATCACTTCGCCGGTAAATGGATCGAGCACGATTGCGCTGCCGCGCTTCGCGCCGCTCTGAACTACTTCCGCCGCCAACTCGGTTTCGGCAAGCGATTGGATCGACGAATCGATCGTCAGCTCGAGTTGCGCGCCCGGTGCCGGCGCCTTGAGCGCCATCGGGCTGTCGAAAATCGGATGCCCCAGCGCGTCACGATAGAAGCTCAGCTCAACCGCTTCGCCTCGCGCCAGCTTGTCGTATTGCAACTCCAACCCGGAGAGACCCTGGCCATCCATCCCCGCCAACCCCACCACCGAAGCGGCCAGGTTGCTCTCCGGGTAAAACCGCTTGTATTCGCTGATCGTGCCGATACCGTCGATTCCGAGCGCTTCCACGGCCTGCGCCTTGTCCGGTGAGATTCGACGCTCGAGCCACACGAACGGCGCGTCCTTGTTCAACTTCGATTCGAGCGAAATCGGCAGCATCATCAGGATTGCCGCGAGCTTGGTCCGCTCGGCCGGGGTGCTCGACTCGAGCACCCGGCGCGGCCGCGCGTAAACCGAGCGCGTCTCGGCCGACAGCGCCAGCGGCTCGCCGTTGCGATCGACGATCGGTCCGCGCACCGCCGCCAGTTCGCTCTCTCCGGTATGTTCGTGGCGGGCCAGCGAGTTCAGTCGCGGCCCGTATATCGCCACCAGCATCACCAGCCGGATTACCGCCAAACCGAACAACGCCGACAGAGCGAGCGTGAGTGCTCCGATTCGAGTGCGCCGCTGCTTGAACGATGCCTTCATGGGAGCATCACCACCTGCCCGCGTCCGGGCGGCGCAAGATGATATTGCGGCGCGAGCGCGCGCAGCCGATCGTGCGAGCTGAGTTGCGCGGCCGTCAGGCGCAGTCCGCGATTTTCGTCCTGCAGCCTGGCAATTTCATCGTGCAACGCCGGCAGCCGATAGCCTTCTCGCGTCACTTCCAGCCGTATCATCAATGTCGCGAATCCCACGACCGCGATCAGCGCGCCGAGCACCGCCGGCACCGCCCTGGACGGCCGCTGCGTCGGCTTTACCCGCGCGCTCATCGTGCGCTCCGCTCGATGCATCGGATCCTTGCACTGCGCGCGCGCGAATTGCGCGAAGTTTCCGACGACGACGGCTTGATCACCTTGCGCGCAATCGCCGTGTAGTCGCCGCCGCGCACCAGCTCGCGAAAACGCTCCTTGACCGGACGGTCTTCGAGCGAATGATACGAAATAAACAGCATCCGGCCGCCGGGATTGAGCATCGCCGGGCCATCGCGCAGCAGCGCCGCGAGACTTTCCAGCTCGTGATTCACCGCGATTCGAAGCGCCTGGAAGGTGCGTGTCGCCGGATGCGCGCCGCCGCGGCGATGCGCTCCCAGCGCGCGCTCGACGATCGCGCGCAATTCGCCGGTCGTCTCGATCGGACTGCGCCGGCGCGCCTCGACGATCATCCTCGCTATCCGCCGCGACGCCCGCTCCTCGCCGTACGTATATATGATGCGCGCGAGCTCCTCGGCGCTCTCTTCATTGACGATGTCGCGCGCGCGGATCGCTTGCCGGTCGTCCATCCGCATGTCGAGCGGACCATCGAGCCGAAATGAAAACCCGCGCTGCGGATCGTCGAGCGCGTAGCTGCTCATGCCGAGATCGGCAAGCATCGCGTCGGCGCCATCGAAGCCGTGATGCTTCATCGTGGCCGCGAGTTCGCCGAAGTCCGCCCGCTCCAGCACCACGCGATCGCCAAACTGCGCCAGCCGCTCGCGTGCGAATCCCAACGCCGCTCCGTCGCGATCCAGCCCGAGCATCCGCGCCTTGGTCGCGCGCAGCATCGCCTCGGCATGTCCTCCTGTCCCGACCGTCACGTCGACGAACGCGAGCGGACCGTGTGCGGACAGCAGCCCGCACACCTCCTCCACCATCACCGGCACATGCCTCCGGTCCGCCGCGTCGTCTTCGTGTATGGCCGCCAGACTCATCACTCGTCACAGACCCAGCTTCGAAAAAAATTCCGGATCCATTATCTTCTCCTCGGTGGCCTTCAAGACCTTCTCGAGGATCTGCTTGTCCCAAAGTTGAAAATGATCCTGCCGCGCCGAAAACGTCACCTCGCGATCCAGCCCCGCATATTCGCGAAGCTTGGGCGGAATCAAAATCCGTCCCTGCCGATCCACGGGCACCTCATGCGCTCCGCCGATGATCAGCGTCTCGAACACCTGCACCCGCGGATCGAATCTCGGCTTGGTCTGCAGATGCGCGTTGAGCGTCTCCCACTGACTCGGTGGATACAGCGCCAGGCACCGCTCTCCGTCAAACGGAAAATTCGTGATATAAAGACGATCGTGATTCTCGCGCTGGAGAACTTCGCGAAATCGGGCAGGGATACTCACCCTCCCTTTCTCGTCGATCGAATGGTCGAAGCGACCGTTGAACACCGTGTCTCCTCCCCAGCGTCCCACAACATCCCACTCTTCCCCACTTCAGTCAAGCAATTCGCCGATCCTGCGATGAGATAAACTGACTATTTGATCGAATAGTTAGTAATCGAAGAAAAAGCGAAAGAAGGTCATCCAATTACTATTCGGCGGGCAGCCCGGGTTACGGGGGCATCCGGGCAGCCGGGCGGTCCGCGCGTTCCCTGAAAAAAGCTCAGCTTGACAGGGACGCCACTGATTGGCGAAACTCGCGCCGACTCCATAGTCGATCCATCAAATTAAGAATTAAGGACCCTAAAGCTCATCAGGGCAGAGAGAGGATAGATGAAGACGGGAAATTCTTGGCTGCGAACGGCCGCAGTCGTAGCAGCAGGCATAGTACTGACGGTGCTGGTTACCAGCCCCGCCGCTCATTCGAAGCAAAAAAAGAAACAGGTTCCGACGCCGACCGAAACCGTGACGCCGACCGCCACGCCGACCCCTGATGTTCACGTGTGGAATTTTGATCAGGACAAAGCGGGCGCCGTGCCCGAGGGATGGAAACCGCTTGAAGGCGATTGGCAGGTGATTGCCGATCCGAGCGCGCCGAGCAAGCCCAATACCTTCGGCTTGCCGGCGGGCCGCCTGCTCAAGTCGCTGACCAACGCGCTCGAGTATTACCCAATGGCAATTCAAACCGATCCGACTGAGTATTCCGACTTTACTCTCGAAGCTCAGTTCAAATCTGCCGGCGGACGCTTCGATTGCTCCGGCGGTCTCATCTTCCGCTTCGTCGACGACAAAAACTTCTACCTGCTTTCCGCGGGATGCCCCAGCGATTACTTCGCGCTGTCGCGGATGACCAACGGGCAGATCGTCCCGCTCAAGCAGAACGTGGTGCCCACCGACAAAGACACCTGGTACCGGCTCAAGGTCACGGTCCAGGGCGGGCACTTCATGTGTTACGACGATGACAAGATGATCTTCGATTTCGACGACAGCAAAATAGCCAAAGGAAAAATCGGGCTGTGGGCGCGCGACGATTCGCAGGCGCAATTCGACGACGTGAAGATCACGCTGCTTGCCGCAGGCGACAGCGGAGCGCCCGCCGCGCCCGCCGCGTCGCCGTCACCGTAGTCGATTCGTTCTCGAGGTTCGCCGACGCGATAACAGTTTCGCCAGGCGCCCGCGCGATGGTTGCATCCGGGCGCCTGGCAACTTACTCTAAACCCTGATGGAAACCGTCGAAGATAAAGACCGCGTCGAGTTTCAAATCCAGCCGCTGCGCGGTGCCCGCCTGGTCGGGGAAGTCGCTGGCGGAGTTGGCCGCGCGCTGGGTCTGACCCTGTTCTGGGGACTGGAAATCGTCCGCGATTCCTACTTCCGCCTGCTCGATCGTCTCAACGTTCGCCCGCGCCGCAAACGCGCGAGCGCGTTTCCTCCCGGCCAGCCGAAAAAGCGCAAAGCCCCCGCTCGCTAACCGGACTCCCGCGCGCTGGTTTTTTTCCGTTATCCCGAGCGAAGTCTGCGCAGCCGGGGAACCCGCGGACGGGCTGTTTCATTCTCATCGAGCACCTGCGCCAGGTATCGCGCGAGCTTTTCGTCGAGCACCCGCACCAGCGCGTCGGTCTGCGCGGCTTGCGTGATCTTCAGAAATCCTTCGAGGCGATGCTCGCGGTCGTGAATCCGAATCAGCCGCGCGATCATGCTTTGCGAGAGCGCCGCCAGTTTGATCTCGAGTGCGCGACGAATCCCTTCCATCGCTTCTTCGAGTTCCGCCTGTGGCGGCGCCGCGCCCAGTTGAAACCCGCAGCTCGAGCATCGCGGCGTCGTCTCGGGCGCGATTGCGTCCTTCAGCTCGCATCGCACCACGCGCGCGCCCAGCTCCACCACCCGCGCCCCCAGATGCTCGCCTTCGGGCGGACCCAGCGCGGCGATCGCGTTGAGCCGGGTGAGCGCGTCGAAGTAACGCCGCGCGTCGCCGGCCACCAGCTCCAGCCGCTCCATCTTCACGCGCCATCGCTCATGCGCGCTCAGGTAACACTGCACGTACGTCCATTTGAATTTTTGAAACCGCGCTTCCAGCGCGTCCAGACTGCGCGGCGGACCCGTCAGGATTCGCGGCCCAAGTTCCACCCGGAGCAGTTCGCACTCGGTCTCCAATGAAACGACCGCCGATTCGCGCGCGGCACTTTCCAATAAGCCGGCCTCGCCCGGCGCCGCGCGCAGCCCCGTCGCATTGAGAAACTCGCGCATCGAGCGCATCCGCGGGATCGATTCGCAAGCGGCCGCGATCGCCTCGTACGCGCCGGCAATCCGGATCGCCGAGGCGAGATACGCTCGATCGGACGCCGCCTCGAGCATCGCCGCCGCGCCCGATTCCGCAAGCCCGATATATTCCGCGATCGCCGTGCGATTAGCCGCGGGCATCTCGAGGTTCGCTTCCGCAAGCGCCGCCGCCAGCACGATTCGCGTGCCGATTGCCGCCTCGACCGCGTCGGCCATCGCGGCTTCGAGTCGTTTCAGCCGTGCGTCCAGTTCCTCGCGGTCGCGCGCGAGCGCAAGCCGCGGATCGAATCGCCGCGCCAGCTCGAGCACCGCGTTAAACGCCGCGAGCTCCGGCGCGCCGGCGGCCTGCGGGTCGAAGCGGGCCGCGTCGGTCTCGAAGCGGATCACGCCGCCGGTGGACACCTCCAGGCGGCGCAACAACTCGCGCACCGCCGCAACCGCCCGCTCATTGGCGATACCGCCGCGCGCGACCATCGGCACTCGCGACTTCAGTTCCTTGATCGCCAGCGCCGCCGTGCCGCCGCACACGTTCTCCATGATCAGCGAGTCGATTATTTCGCGCGCGAGATCCTTCTCGTACCCATCCAGATCGGCGATCCGGTCGCGCGCAATCTTCCACGCGGCGCGTCCGGCTTCAGCCAGGATCGCGCTGACCTGGTTTGAAATTACCGCGCTCATCGTCAGGTCGGGCGGGTAGATCAGCCGCGCCGGCGATTCGCCGTCGTTGCCGCCCGCGTCGACGAACACCGGCGAGGACAACGCTTCGCGCGCCAGCCGCGACAGCGATACGATCGCGGCGGCATCGGAATTCTCGCCGGACGGCCTGGGACCGGTGGCGATCGCTCGAAGCGCGCTCAGGGCCACCGGATGGAACGGGAAAATCGCGGCGGGCGCCATGCCTGCCGTATCTATTCCGGCGTACGCGACGCCGGCGTCGAGCTCGGCGTCCTCGACCAGCCGCCGCGCGCGCCGCACCGCGATAATCGTTTCCTCGTCCGCGTCGCGCGGCGCCACCGCAAGCGGACGGGTGGCTTCCGGAGCCATCGCGCGCCCGGCTGCGATCACGGTGAACTTTACATCGCCAAACGACGCGGCAACTTGCGCCAGCATCCTGAAGAAGTCCGCCGCCGACTCGCATTGCGACGTTGCGAAATCTATCGCGACCGTTATCGCCCTGATTCCCGTCCGCCGCGCGGTCTCCAGCCCCACCTTCAACGCGGCCGCACCACGCATCTGCCGGAAAAGATCGCCCGACGAGCGCGGGTCGCCGCCAATTTGCTCGGCCAGGACGCTCAGCAGGAACAACTCGACTTCCGCCGCACTCATTCGCCCGGCCAGCTCCAAGCCGCACACCAGGCGCCGAATGTTTTGCGCGTCGAGTGCGCCCGCCTGCCGCTGCAGCGCGATTACGTAGTCAAGGAAATGCGTCTTGCCGCATCCCGCCGGTCCGCCAATCCAGAACACGGCGCCTTGCGGCTGCGCGAGATGCTGATTGAGAAGTTCCCACGAGCGTTCAGCCGCATGGGTGAACACGTAACTCGCGACCGTCGAGACGCGCGGCGAGGTCTCCAGTCGCAATCGTTCGGGCGCGGGCGGCTCGAGTTCGAACCAGCGCCGCGCAGTCGCCCGCCGCCTTGCGCCGTCGTGCGATTCCATTCGGAAGAGACTATCGCGATCGCGGTAGTCAGCATCAAAATGTCACGTTATCCAGACCAAAATGTGTGTTTTTTGTCACCCCAGGAACCAGCAGGGCATCGACGCGAGATAATTCACTTAATTAACTGTGAAACCCGCCGTGGGTTTCACACTTCCTTCGGCAGGGGCTGCAGCCCCTGCACCCGCAGTGAGAAGACGCGAAAATCTGCGCAGCGCATCTTTTCGCGACTACCCAATAGAAGAGTCCGCGTGGCAGGAGTGACCGCTGGTCGCGGCGGCGACAGCGCAGGGTAAATCGCGAAATCCCGAGGACGGGCTTTCGCTCTCAGCCTTGAGAGAAAAGGACGCTTCGGCGGACTTTTCGATTAACACTGGGTCCAGGGCTCAGCCCTGCCGCCCACCACCCGTGTCATTCTGAGCGGAAGTTGCTGAGGTTGAGCCGAAGCCCTGAGTACTCGAAGGGGAAGAATCCCGGATCCGGGTTCCTTCGCTGCGCTCAGGATGACACAAAGAAAGTTCTAACCGGCCGTCAGGCCGCATCTTTTCTTTTCACTGCGTGCAGGGGTCACAGCCCCTGCGGCGCACCGCCCGTGTCATTCTAGAGCGAAAGCTGCTGTAGCGAAGAATCCCGGATCCGGGTTCCTTCGCTGCGCTCAGGATGACACAAAGAAAGTTCTAACAGGCCGTCAGGCCGCATCCTCTCTTCTCACTACTGAGTGCAGGGGTCACCCCTGCCCAAGGAGGTGCGGAACCCACGGTGGGTTCCGCATTCAATCAAGTGAATTTCCTCCTCACTCTTAGCCTTGCCGGCACTCGTTCCATGTCTGTGACGGCGCGTTGTTGTAGTTGAATCTCACGCACGCGACCGACGCGCATGCGCCAGGCAAATTCCCCGTCGGCGGCACGTTCGCATTCCTCATCAGCCACAGATTCAGCTCATTGACCATCTGCGGACCAAGCCCGTTCAGTTCCGGGACGACCACGATATAGAGCGCATCCTCCTGGCGCCGCGCCGTGGCCCACGAGCCGGGCCGCGCAATCGACGGAAACGCCTGCATCCTGCGATGCGTAGTCGGGCCCTCGACGACCTTCCAGTTGTTCGCAATCTCAACCGCCAGATGGCGCGGGAACTCGTCGCTCAGGTAGCTGACATCCGCGTCACCGGGCCTTTCCACGCCGGCCGCGCAGGAGCGAACTTCGCTCCAGTAACGATCGATCGCAAGGGCCGCGGCGTTGCGCACGACCTCGGTCTTATACTGGCCGTTGGTTTTGACGCGAATTCCGTCAGGCGTGATCAGGTCGGCCGCAAATTCCGATGGCGACAGCTCGAGCGGCCGTTTCCCGACCTGAGCCGGGGTGCCAGTGCCGGCCGCCGAATAGTCATCAGTTGATTGTGTAGGCTCGCAAGCGACCAGCGCATTGGAGATCGCAAGCGCCAACACGACCGCCGATGCGCGCCGGATTGCCGCGCGGACACGCCCGCGCCCCGCTCCACGCCCCTCCCCCACCAACTGCACAACCCGCATCCGACTTACACTACTCCTGCGCGCTTGAGGCGTTCGAGTTCGTCGGCGCCAATTCCGATCGACGCGAGCACTTCGGCGTTATGCTCACCAAGCTCGGGCGGCCTTCTCGTCGGCCGATCCTCTTCGGGCGCGGCGGACATCTTAATCGGAGTGCCGGCGACGCGGATCGGGCCGCGAGTCGGAAAGTCGCTGTCGATAAGCATCCGGCGTTGAGCGATTTCAGGATCGGCGATCACTTCCTCGATGGAGCGCACCGGCGCGCACGGGATTCCCGCCTCGATCAGTCCCTCGACCATCGCGTCGCGCGGCTGTGCTCGCGTCCAATCGGAGACCATCGCGTCGAGTTCGTCGGCAATCTTCAGGCGTGCGCCATGATTTTTGTATCGCGGATCGGCGATCAGCTCATCGCGCCCCATCAATTTCGCCAGCGTGCACCAATGCGCTTCGGTCAGGCAGAAGATCAATATCTCGCCGTTGCGCGCGGGATAAAGATTGGTCGGGCACGCGCCCCAATGACGATTTCCCATCCGCTTGAACTTCATCCCTTGCAGCGCGGGCGCAACCGCACTGGTCAGCCCGGCGATCGCCACGTCGAGCATCGCGACCTCGAGATGCTGTCCGCGGCCGGTGCGTCCGCGATGGATCAGCGCGGCCAGGATTCCGCTCACCAGATGGCTCCCGGTTCCCATGTCGATGAGAGTGGCGGGGGTCTTCACGGGATGGTCGGGGAATCCGGTGACACTGATGAATCCCGACGACGCCTGGATGGTATTGTCCATCGAGCCAAGCTTCGCGTACCTGCTGTTGGAGCCGTAGCCCTTGCCCGACGCGTAAATCAGCCGCGGAAACCGCGCGGCGATCTGCTCGTAGCCCAGTCCGAACGACTCCATCACGCCGTCAAGATAATTTTCGACGAGCACGTCGGCGTCCTCGAGCAGCTTGAGCAGGATTTCACAGCCGCGCCGATCTTTCAGATTGATCGTGACCGAGCGCTTGTTCGCGTTGAGCATCAGGAACGAGTAAGCGGCGCCGCCCGGCGGGATTTTCGGCTGGCGCAGCACTTCGCCGGTCACGGGAGGCTCGATCTTGATGACATCGGCGCCCATCGCGGCGAGTTGCAGCGTGCAGTACGGCACCGCGTAAACCTGGCCCAGGTCGATCACGCGGACTCCGTCAAGCGGCAACCCCGGCGGATTCATCGCGGCGCTCCTTGTTTCGGTCTTCATCGCAAAAGCGAGCGCGCGATCACCATCCGATGCACTTCGCTGGGGCCTTCGCCGATCCGGCGGATTCGCGCCTCGCGGTACCATCGCTCGATGGGGAACTCCTTGCTGACGCCGTAGCCGCCATGAATCTGCACGGCGCGATCGATCACGCGGCCGAGCACTTCGCTCGAATAGAGCTTTGCGATCGATGCCTCGGTGCGGAAATCCTCGCCGCGATCGGCCTTCCATGCGCCTTCCCACGTCAGCCATCGCGCCGCGCGCAGCTCGACCTCCGAATCCGCGAGCATCCACTGGATAGCCTGCCGCTTGGCAAGCAGTTCGCCAAACGTGGTGCGCTGCTTGGCATGATCGATCGCCATCCTGAGCGCAGCCACACCCACTCCCACGTTGCACGCCGAGTACGGAAAGCGCAGGCGTGTCAGCAGATCGAGGCATAGATTCAGGCCCTCGCCCTCGGGCCCGAGGCGCTGTTCGATCGGCACGACGCAGTCTTCGAACTGAACTTCGTTGGGTACCGCCGAGGTGCGCAACGTGCGAATCGGGCGCGGCGTGAATCCCGTCGTGCCCTTCTTGATTATGAAGCAGGTGATTCCCTTGCGGCCGGCCTTGGCGTCGGTGCGGGTGAAGACGACGCCCCACTCGGCCTCGTGCGCGTGCGAGATGAAAATCTTGGTGCCGTTGAGGACGTAGGTATCGCCCTGGCGAACGGCTTTGCACTGGATCGCGCCGGCCGGATCGGAACCGCCCGACGGTTCCGTGATCGCGAAGAAGGTGTGCCAGGCATTCTTGATCGTTCCGCTGGCGTAAGTGCGTTTCTGTTCCTCGCTGCCCGCGTAAATCACCGGCGGGGGAGTGCGCCCGAAGACCCCGCATCCGGGGTTGTAGAGTCCCATGCGATGCTGCGCCATTTCCTCGGTCAGCACGCACATGTCGAAAGTGCCCAGGCCGCCGCCGCCATACTCGCGCGGCGCACCCATGCACCACATCCCCGCCGCCTGCACCTTGCGCGCGATCGGCCAGTATTCATCGATGGGAATCTCGGGCGCGTCGGGATCGATTCGCGCTTCGATCGGGATAATTTCCTCGCGGATTATCTTCCCCACCTGGTCGCGAAGCGCGCTGAGTTCCGGCGACAGTACGAATCCATTGTCAGCGTCCATCAGAACAGTTCCTCCGGCGGTTTTCCGTCTTCATCGAGCCGGCGCGCAAGCGCGCTTAGCCATAGCTCGCAGATCCATTCGAGATCGTACGCACCCCAGGTACCCTTGATTTCGGGATCAATCTCGCGGATGCGCTCGATCGCGCCCGTAACTTTCGCGACGGCGGCTTTGCCACGTACCCGGCGATCGGCGCCCGCCTCTCCGAGCGCCCCCAGATAGTCAGACAGTCCCGCGAGCACGTCGCTGCTGTAGCGCCAGAGATCCTTCTCGGCGTCCACGAGGGGGGTATCGATGCTCAGCGCAATCTGATCGGCCGCGGCAATCGCCTCGTTGAACGTCAAGGCGGCTTCCCGCAGTTCGTCGCGCTTACGCACGGCCTTTTCGGGCGGCATCACCGGGTGCATCACGTCGGCATAGTCGAGGCAGAGCTTCGACGCGCGCTCGACCGCGCGATAGGCAGCGGCCATCTCGGGGGCGCATTGCGGATGCCGACCGGCGGACGTCTCAACTAAAGTTGCGTCAGGCTCGAAATCGGGATCTCGCGATCCGCGAACGAATGCCTCGAGGTTCACAGGATAGGCCATCGCACTGTACGCGCCAAAAGTCAGGCACGAAATGCTCGCGATCCCCAACCGGCGATAGGCGCGGAGATCGCGCGCCACTACCGCGGGCGTCGCGAAGCCCAAACCGCCGAACAGGATCGCGTCGGCGTAATATTCGAAGACGTGGCCGCGGCCGTTGAAGATCTCGATGTAGCGTTTGAGCGATTCGAGGTAGCGCGGATTGATCTCGCAGGCCGGGTCGTCGATCGCATGGCTGTAGCATCGCTCGCGCGGCGCCCATTCGAACCATACGTTGTCGAGCGGTTTCAGGCCGGGATGCGGATCGATGGTGTCGTGATAGGCGAGATAGGCGATTGGCGGAGCTGCGGAGTCCTCGGCGAGTGCGCCGGCAATTGCATTGACGACATCCATGTATTGGATCTGCGCCGCGAGCTCGCGGCATCGGCCGCATCGGCACCACGCGCCCCGCGCCACGTCGGCGCCCCAGATGTGCAGCAACCTGTTTTCGGGATGCTCGCGAACGTAGGCGAGCGCGCCCGCGCGGACGATAGCAACGGCGTCGGGATTGGAGACGCAGAGATTGCCGCGCGCGATTCGAGCGCCGTCATCGCCGGCCGGGAAATACTCCGGGTGCTCCGCGAAGCGATTGCGCGGCAGCAGAAGTTGCAGGACGTGGCCGCCGTATTCGACGTCTATTCCACGCTCGCGCAGCAGCGGCGCTACCTGGTCGATCTTGAGGCGCGTGTCGTGCGGGTGGCGGATGTACGAGAACGCGTTGATTCCCCGGCGCGCCATCCATGGAATGAATTCGCGGTCGTGGCGAAGATGCAAATCGAGGCGATCGGCGAAGTTGTAGTTCCAGGTCATGATGTCGGACACGAATGCGCGGCGCTTGAAGGCGGGCGTGACGCGCCAGGGTTCGAGCGCGGCAAGGCGCGCACTCTCGATGCGCGGATACGATGGCGCCACGCCCGGCGGGAACTGTGCGCCGAGCTTTTCGAGCAGATTCGATGCCGCATGGATTAGTCCGCGCTCCGTCCCGGCACGAATCACTATCGATCCAGCGCCGCCGCCTTCGCGTGAGACGTCGAAGCTGTCGCCTTCGAGTTCGGTAGTGGCTGCGGGCGCGCAAACCGGCGAATCGCCGAGGTCGATTCTCATTTCGGCTCGCGGCATCGACGCGTCCGCGGACGCTCCGACCGCAGCGGCGAGCATCGCCGCGAGTCCGCTCGACAGATCGCCAGCAGCGAGCGCCGCGACTTCCCCGCCCGCGCCGCTGAAGCGGACCCGGGGACAGAAGGGGGCGGCGACGCCTGCTTTGCTCACTTCCTATAGAACTCCCGATGCGTTCGGCCCGTCGTTTTTCCGGCGGTTCCGGAATGATAACATGAGCGCCACGCTTTGATAGCGTGACTGTATCCTAATCGAAACCATCGACAGGTCCGATCCGCACAATGCCGAGTCCAAATGAAATTCTCGCCGAACTCAAGAAAGTAAAATACCCGGGCTTCACCCGCGACATCGTGTCGTTCGGGATCATCAAGGATATCGAAGTCGCATACGCAAGCGTGACCGTCTCGATCACGATGGCGTCGGCCAAGCCCGAAGTCGTCGAGAAAATCGTGGCCGACGTCAAGGCGGCGGTTGCGGCGATGCCGGGCGTGCCGGCCGTCAACGTGCAGATCGAGCAGGCTGCACAAAGCGCGCCGAGGGTTGCGGCCGGGATAGCGCAGCCGCGCACAATCGCGGGCGTCAAGCACATCGTCGCGGTAGCCAGCGGCAAGGGCGGAGTCGGCAAATCGACGGTCGCGGTGAACCTCGCGCTGGCGATGCATGCGCTGGGATGGCGCGTCGGCCTGATGGACGCCGACGTGTACGGGCCGAGCGTGGCGATGATGGTCGGGGTCGAGAAGGCGGTGACGCTCACGCCCGAGCGGCGCATCATTCCGCTGGAGCGGTACGGAATCCGCTACATCTCGATGGCCCTGTTCATCAACGACGAGACCGCGGTCATCTGGCGCGGGCCGATGGTCACCAAGCTCGAAACGGAATTTCTGTTCAACGTCGAGTGGGGCGAGCTGGATTGCCTGGTGCTCGACCTGCCGCCCGGCACGGGCGATGCGCAACTGACGATCACGCAGCGCGTGGCGCTTGACGGCGGCGTGATCGTGACGACGCCGCAGGAGCTCGCGCTGCTCGACGTCAAGCGCGGCGTGGCGATGTTCGAGGAAGTGCACGTGCCGGTGCTCGGCGTGGTCGAGAACATGAGCTATTACGTTTGCCGCAAGTGCAACCATCGCCACGAGATTTTCGGACACGGCGGCGGCGCCGCGCTGGCGCGTTCGCTCAACGTGCCGTTCCTGGGCGAGCTGCCACTGGTTCGCGAACTGCGCGAAGGGGGAGACCAGGCCAGCCCGATCGTCGCGGCCATCCCGGCGCATCCGGTGAGCGCAGCATTCAAGTCGATTGCGTCGCAAGTGATCGAAGGACTCGACCGATCGGAAGCGCAGCACGCACTTTAGCCGATGTCAGAACGGCCAAAAATTTCGCTGATCACGATTACGCGCGATGAAGAGGCGCTGATCGGCCAGTGCCTGAAGAGCGCGTGGTTCTGCGACGAGAAAATCATCATCGATTCCTTCTCGACCGACAAAACCGTCGAGATCGCGCGCAGCCTTGGCGCCAACGTCGTCCCGCATGAGTTCACGAACTACGTGAAGCAGAAGCAGATGGCGCTCGATCGCGCGACCGGAGACTGGGTGCTGCTGATGGATGCCGACGAGCAGGCGACGCACGACCTCGGCGAGGAAATTATCCGCACGATATCATCGCCGGCCGCCGCCAACGGCTACCGCATTCGGCGCATCCTGTACCACCTGGGGCATTACTACTCGCACGCGATTTATCCGGACACGCCGGTGCGTCTGTTCCGGCGCGAGCGCGGGCATATAGGCGGCCGCGATCCGCACGACAAGGTCGTAGTCGAGGGACGGGTCGAGCGGCTGGACGGGCAGATTTTGCATTTCAGCTACCGCGATATCGCGGATCACGTGGCGACGATCAACCGGTTCAGCACGCGGGCGGCGATGGAGCAGGAGCCCAACGCGTTCACGCCGTTCAAAATGATATTGAATCCGGCGTGGCGATTTTTCAATTTTTATATTATCCGCGGCGGGTTTCGCGACGGCGGACGCGGATTGTACGCAGCGATGACGGCGGCGTTCTACGTATTTCTGAAATACGCGAAGCTCTACGAGCGCCGGCTGAAATCGGATACAGGGGGGAAATACACTTAATTGAATGTGAAACCCGCGGTGGGTTTCACGCTTCCTTCGGCAGGGGTGACCCCTGCACCCAATGTTGAGAGCAGCCGAGCCACTTCACTCGCGCCGCAGACCTGATAATTTAACCGGCAGCCCATGAAACGACTGTTTTCTTACGCGCGACGCTACCGGTTGCGTTACGCATTCGGAATCTTTTGCACGTTCGCGAACGCCACGCTCGCGATGATCATTCCCTTGTTCATCCGCGGCGCGATAAACGCAACCGATAAGCATCGATTCGACCTGGTCGCGCACTACGCGGAGTTGATGATTCTTTTTGCGCTGATGCTGGGGATAGTCCGCTGGTTCTCGCGCTTCGTTATCTTCAACGTCGGGCGCGATATCGAATACGACTTGCGCAACGATCTGTTCCAGCATCTGACCACGCTCGGCACCGACTTCTACCAGAAGTTCAAAACCGGCGACCTGATGTCGCGAATGATCAACGACCTGACCGCGGTTCGAATGATGGCGGGAATGTTCGTGCTGTCGGTCTCGAACACTCCGCTGATGTACGGACTCGCGCTGGCTTTCATGAGCTCGCTCAACCCGCGCCTGACGTTGTTCGCGATCATTCCCTACCTGGTTCTGTTCATCGCGATTCGCTGGCTGATGCGCAGTATGATGATGCGCAGCCTCAAAGTGCAGGAGGGGCTCGCGGCGATCGGCTCGAAGGTGCAGGAGAGCCTGGCGGGGATCCCGGTGGTGAAAGCGTACACGCTCGAGGAGCACGAGGCCGGGCTGTTCCGCAAAATCAACGACGCTTACAACGAGCAGGGTCTCGCGCTGGCCCGCACGCGCGGCGCGATGATGCCGATGATTCGCGGTGCGGCGGCGACCTCGACGATGGTCGTGCTGATTTACGGCGGGTCGCTGGTGATGAACGGGCGAATGTCGCTCGGATCGCTGGTGGCGTTCCTGAGCTACCTGGGCCAGCTCGCGTGGCCGACCATCATGCTTGGATACATGCTGGCGATTTATCAGCGCGGCAAGGCCGCGATGAAGCGTCTCGACGAGATTTTCGACGCGCGCGGGGCCGACAGCGTCGAGGGCGAGGATCTCAAGCTCGAGATAAATGGGGCGGTCGAATGGAAAGGGGTGTCGTTCAGCTACCTGGTGAATAATGACGACGGAGCCAACGGAGAGGCTCCGTACGCGCTCAAGAACATCAACGTCAAAGTGGGCGCGGGAGAAAAGCTCGCAATCGTCGGCCGCACCGGCTCGGGAAAATCAACGATGGTCAAGCTGCTGGCCCGGCTGCTGCAACCGACCAAGGGACAAATACTGCTCGACGGCCGCGACGTAGAGGAGATGGCGCTGGGCGCGCTGCGGCGAACCGTGGGAATGGTCCCGCAGGAGCCGACGCTGTTCACGGACACGCTCGCGCGCAACATCGCATTCGGCAAGACCGACGCGCCGGTGGCTGAAATTCAGAACGCCGCGCGCATCGCGGGACTCGAGCCGGATATCGCGGTGTTGCCGCATGGACTCGACACGATCGTCGGCGAACGCGGCATGGCGCTGTCGGGCGGGCAGAAGCAACGCGTCACGATAGCGCGGCTGCTCGCCTACAATCCCGCGATCGTCGTGCTGGACGACGCGCTGTCGAGCGTCGATACCGAAACCGAAAAGGCGGTGCTGGACAGCCTCGAGAAGAGCGTAGAGGGCCGCACTACCATCGTGGTTTCGCATCGCGCGTCCACGGTGCGCGACTCCGATCAGATCGTGGTGCTCGAGGACGGGGAGATTGCCGAACGCGGCACGCACGAGGAACTGATGGGCCGCCGCGGAATTTACGCAGAGCTGTTCCGTCGCCAATTACTCGAAGAGGAATTGAGCCGCTACTGAGATGCAGGTCGCCGAGGAAAAACCGCTCGTCAGCATCTACGATGCCACGCTGGTGCGATGGGTGTGGGGGTTCATCCGTCCATACCAGCGGCTGTTCTGGCTGGCGACGCTTATGATGCCGGTGGACACGGCGTTTTTGCTCGCACAGCCATACGTGATCAAGCTCACGGTTGATGAATTTCTGTCGGGCTCGCACGGCGCACGGCCACCCGCATGGCTGGCGATGCTGTTTCGCGCGTCGGGCGGACACGGCCTGTTCGTGATGGGCGTTTTGTATCTGCTGCTGGTGATCGGCGAGTTCGCTGCGTTCTACGCGCAGTTTTACCTGATGATGATGGTCGCGCAGTACAGCCTGTCCGATCTTCGGATGGCGCTGTTTCGCAAGGTCGAGCGTTTGCCGATGTCGTTTTTCGATCGCACGCCGGTCGGCAGGCTGGTCAGTCGAATGACGACCGATATCGATGCGATCAACGATATGTTCGCGGCGGGCTCGCTGACGATATTCATCGACGCAATGACGCTGGTGGGCATCGTGACGATCATGTTCTCCTTGAGTCCGCGGCTGGCGTTGGCGGCGCTGTGCGCGATTCCGCCGCTGACGCTGGTAATTTATTTTCTGAGTTCGAGATCGCGCATCGTGTACGGCCAGATACGCGACCGTCTCGCCGCGTTGAACGCCTACCTGTCCGAATCGCTGGCGGGGATGATGGTAGTACAGCTGTTCACGCGCGAACGCGAAAGCCGCCGCGAGTTCGATGCGCTCAACCGGCGTTCGCGCGACGTGCAGATGATGGCCAACGTTTACGAGGCCGCCCAATTCTCATCGGTGGAGGCGCTCAGTTCGATCACGGTCGCGGTTATACTGTGGATCGGCGGCGGCAGCGTGATCCGGCACCTGGTGACGTTGGGCACGCTGATCGCGTTCATCCAGTACGCTCAGCAGTTTTTCATGCCGTTGCGCGAGATCTCGACCAAGTACAGCGCGCTCCAATCGGCGCTCGCGGCGGTCGAGAAAATCCACGCCCTGATGGAAGGCGAGAAGCTGCTTCCCGTTCCTGCGCATCCGCAGCAGCCGGCGGTCTCGCGCGGGGCAATCGTGTTCGACCACGTCACGTTCGAATACCGCCGCGGCGAACCGATACTGAAGGACCTTAGCTTCACCGTCGAGGCCGGACAGAAGATCGCGATCGTTGGGCCGACCGGCGCGGGCAAAACCACGATCATCAAGCTGCTGAATCGTTCGTACGACGTGACCGGCGGACGAATCCTGGTTGACGGCGTCGATGTGCGCGAGTGGGAGCTTGGCGCGCTTCGCCGCGAAATCGGATACGTGCAACAAGACGTGTTCCTGTTCGCGGGCGATGTGCTGGAAAACGTCCGGCTCTCGCGAACCGACTTGAGCGAATCCGAGGTGCGCGACGCGCTGCGGCGGGCGCAGGCTTTGCGATTCGTCGAGCGCTTGCCGGGCGGACTGGGCGAGCAGATTCGCGAACGCGGCGCGAACCTCTCGGGGGGGCAGCGCCAACTGCTGTCGTTCGCGCGCGCGCTGGCGTACAACCCGCGAATCCTGGTGATGGATGAAGCGACCTCGAGCGTGGACAGCGAGACCGAGCGCCTGATCCAGCTGGCGCTGAATGAGTTGCTGGCAGAGCGCACTGCGGTCGTAATCGCGCATCGGCTATCCACCATCGAGCGCGCAGATCGGATCATGGTGCTGGGCGGAGGCGTGCTGCGCGAAAGCGGCACGCATGATGAACTGCTCGCACAGCGCGGACTCTACTACCGGCTATTCGAATTGCAGTACGCCGCAATGGCAAACAGCGACCGCCTTGTGGCGGGCTGACGCCGGCCTGGTGGACGGAGCAGTGGCTGGCACAACGCTGCGGACGGCGCGGGCGCGACTTCAGGCGGCATATCTGCTGCGCCTGGCGGCATTGCTGTTCGCGCCGATTGTGCTCGGCGGATGCTACGCGGGTTACCTCGCACGCGCCGCGTACGAAGAAGGCCGAATTCTGTGGAACCGCAAGCCGATTGACGATGCGCTCGCGCGGGGAGATCTTCCGGCGGACATTCGCGCGAAGCTGGAGACCGTGCTCGCGGTGCGCAGGTTCGCCGCTGACAAACTCGGCCTCGATGTCGGCGGTGCGTATCAAAGCATCGCGCCCGTGGATCAGAGCGCGGTCGTGCACGTCTTGATGGCGGCGCCGCGCGACTCGCTGGAGCCGTACACATGGTGGTTCCCGATAGTAGGCCGCGTACCGTATCGCGGCTAT